>CAZCKV010000023.1:0-8608 GCA_964499385.1 uncultured Gammaproteobacteria bacterium
TTACGGATTCTTGTTAACATGTCAGCTATTGGATCGGTCATAATTTTTACTTTTAATCATTATTTAAATATGCTTCTATCAGGAGGATTTTCTTACTCCGGGAATGGCCCCTTTTGTCACTAATTCCCTAAAACAGATGCGGCAAAGGTCAAATTCTCTCATATAGCCGTGTTTTCTGCCGCAACGCCAACAGCGGCGAACGACTCTTGTTCTATATTTTGGTTTTCTGTTTGATTTGATAACTTGAGCTTTTGTTGACATATTACTTTTCTCTAAAAGGAAACCTCAATAATTTAAACAACTCTAACGCTTCTTCTCTTTTTTTAGCCGTCGTGGTTATTACCACCTGTAAGCCATGAGTTTTTTCAACGCTCTCTTGAATTATTTCCGGAAAAACCGTCTGTTCCTTAAAACCTATGGATAAGTTGCCCTGTTGATCAATGTTTCTTTCTTCCAATCCGCGGAAGTCTCTTATCCTTGGCAAAGCAATGTTAATTAATTTTTCCATAAAATCATACATTTTGACTCTTCGCAGGGTTGTATGCGCTCCCACGGGTATACCCTCTCTGATTTTAAAACCGGCAATTGATTTTTTTGCCAAATTGACCACTGGCCGTTGGCCGCTTATTTTAGAAATCGTTTCTACTACCAAGTCCGTATATTTGGAATCTTTTTCCGTCATTGCCCGATTTAAACCGACATTAATAACAACTTTTTCTATTTTAGGAACGGTGTATTTGTTTTTATAACCGAAACGCTTAATTAATTCGGGAACGACTTGTTTTAGATAATATTGCTTTAAATTCATAAAAATCACTTAATCTAAAAAACGTCCTTGCATTTACGACAGAATCTCTTTTTTCTTCCGTCAGTTAAAATTTTATAACCCACCCTGATCGCTCTTTTACAATGGGGACAAATCAACATCGCCTTCGAAACATTTAAGGGGGTTGCCATTTTTATTCTTTGACCTTTTTCTCCCGCCCGTCGGGGACGGACATGTTTAGTAACCAAATTCAAACCTTCAACAACGATCTTATTGTCTTTAGGCAAAGATCTAAGAACCTTTCCTTTATTCCCTTTGTCTTTGCCGCTGATTATTTGTACGGTATCTCCTTTTTTAATACGCATAGCGTTATAATCTCATAATACTTCGGGTGCCAAGGAAATTATTTTAATAAACCCTCTGTCTCTTAATTCGCGGGCTACCGCGCTGAAAATCCTGTTTCCTTTCGGTTCTTTGGTTTTTTTATCAATAATCACGGCGGCATTATCGTCAAACCTGATATATGTTCCGTCTGGACGTCGATGTTCTTTCTTTGTCCTTACAACAACCACATGAACCACCTGCCCTTTTTTGACTGAAGTGTGAGGAACGGCTTTTTTAATCGTGACCGTGATAATATCGCCAATGTGGGCATAACGTTTTTTATATCCGCCCAAAACACGAATGCACATTACTTCTTTTGCTCCGGTATTGTCAATAATTTTCAATTTTGTCCGGGGTTGAATCATATTTACTTCTTAATTTCAATTAAACGCCATCTTTTATCTCTGGATAAAGGCCGACATTCTTCAAAAACAACCTGATTGCCGACTTTGGCTTCATTTTTCCGGTCATGAACTTTATATTTTTTGCTTACCTTATACCTTTTTTTATAAACCGGATGAACTTTTATTTTATCTATTTTCACCACAATGGTCTTATCCATTTTATCGCTGACCACAACTCCTTTAAATCGTCTTTTTTTGTCCATATATGTAATTTATTTTTGATTAATAATGGTGAGTATTCTGGCAATTAATTTCTTTGTTTTTCTGATATCTCTCACGTTTTTTGACTGTTTTAATTGTAAATCAAAATTTAAAACCCGTAGTTTTTCTTTTGACTCCCTTAACAACCTGTTTAATTCTTGTTTGCTTTTTTGTTTTAATTCGGCTATTTTCATTTTTTCCATAAATCACTTATTTAATTTATTTAGCAATAAACTTGGTTTTAATCGGCAATTTATGAGAAGCTGATTGAAGCGACTGTTTAGCTACGTCTTCTGGAACTCCGGTTATTTCAAAAAGAATCATTCCCGGCTTAACCGCCGCGACATAATGGTCAACCGAACCTTTTCCTTTTCCCATGGGAATTTCCGATCCTTTAGTGGTTACCGGTTTGTCGGGAAAAATTCTAATCCAAACTCTCCCTCTCTTTTTTAGAGCGTGAGTAAGAGCGCGGCGCACCGCTTCTATCTGCCGGGCTGTAATCCAGTGGTGCTGTAAACTCTTTAAGCCGTATTCGCCAAAAGCAAGGGCTATTCCCCGGCTTGACTGTCCCTTTGTTCTGTGGCGGCCCTTATGACTCTTTTTGTATTTTTGTTTTTTAGGCATTAACATAAGCAATAATTAGATTGTTTTTTCCTGGTTTATTTTTTCTTTCTCAAATTTTTCCCCTTTATATATCCATACTTTAACGCCTATAGTTCCATAAATCGTAAAAGCGGTTCCCCGGGCATAATCAATATCGGCTCTCAATGTTTGAAGAGGGAGTTTCCCCCAGATCAATTTTTCTGACCTGGCGATTTCTGCCCCGCCCAAACGACCATTAACCATAACTTTAATTCCTTTTGCTCCGCTCACTTGCCCTTGTTTAATTATCTTTTTCAGTACCCGACGAAAAGGAATTCTTTTCTCTAGTTCAGCAATCGCCCCTTCAAGCACCACAGCGGCGGAAAGAGCCGGAGATTTTTCTTCAATGACATTTACTTCCAAAAACATATCTTCTTTCAGAAATTTCTTTATTTCTCCTTTTAGTTTTTCTATATCCAATCCGCCTCGGCCAATGATTAAACCTGGTTTAGCCGTATAAACGACAATCCTGAACGTATTGGCTAATCGTTCAATAATAACCTTAGCGATTCCGCAATTCTTTAGTCTTCTTTCTAAAAATTTTCTGATTTGTATATCTTCTTTTAGAAATTGCCTGAATTTATGCCTTTTAACAAACCATTTTGATTCCCACTCTCTGATCAGCGGCGTACGAAAAATTTTTGGATTTATTTTTCTTCCCATATGGTAAACTTACCAATTTACGAATGTCATTTCTAATCACCGCTAACAATATTTGTAGCCATTCGTGAACAGAATTAGCAGGATTAGTGATGTTTAAATGCTTTTTCTTCTAAATATCCTTTTTAAACCTCCTCTTAAACCTCCTCCCGCTTCTTTACTTCTTACTTTATCAAGATGTTGTTTTGCTCGCTTTTTGCCTTTGCGGCGACTATCAAAAATTTCCTTACCTTCAACTTCGCTTTGTTTAATTCTTTCCTTTTGAGAAACTACTTTTTCGGAAATAATTTCTTGTTTAGGAAGCGCCTCAATGACCGGCTCTTCTAATTTTGTTTTGACCGGCTTAATCTTGGAAGTGGGAATTTTCTCTTCTAAAACAACTGACAAATGCGAACTTTTTTTGCGAATTTCAGCTGCTCGACCAAAAGCTCTGGATTGCCAACGTTTAAGAACCGCTCCCTGATCAACAAAAATTCTTTTTATAAAGAGGTTCTCTTTTTTTAAATTAAAATTATGTTCAGCGTTAACTATAGCTGATTTTAAAACCTTAGCAATCAAGAGACTTGCCTTCTTGGGAACAAATTTTAAATAATCCAAAGCTTCAACCGCATTCCTGCCCCTGATTAAATCAACGACCAATCTCAACTTTTTTGGTGATATTTTTAAATATTTTCCTTTAGCCTTGATTTCCATAGAATTCTTTGTTTATCTTCCTAAATTTTATTTGACAGAACTTAAGAGGGTTTTTTTGCCACCGCTCCGGCTTCCAATTCTCTTTGCATTTTACCGCCATGTCTGACGAATTTCCTTGTTGGGGCAAATTCTCCCAATTTATGTCCGACCATATTTTCAACAATAAATATCGGTACATGAATTTTTCCATTATGAACCCCTATGGTAAACCCCACCATCTCCGGTATAACAGTTGAATCCCTTGACCAGGTTTTAACTATTGTCTTGTCCCCTGATTTTAATCTGGATATCTTTTTTAGTAATTTGGGGTCAACCCAAGGACCTTTTTTTAAACTTCTTGCCATATTTTAATCAATTATTTTTTTCTTTTTTTCTTAATTCTCCTTTGAACAATATATTTATTTGTCCATTTTTTCTTTTTTCTGGTCTTTACTCCCAAAGCCGTTTTTCCCCAAGGGGTCTTGGGATGAGCCAAACCAATCGGTGAATGACCCTCGCCGCCTCCATGAGGATGAGCAACCGGAGCCATGGCCTTGCCTCGTACCGAAGGCCGGATTCCCCGATGGCGCATTCGTCCGGCTTTTCCCCAATTGACATAACGCCAATCGGCATTGCCTATCGGACCACAGGTTGCCAAGCAATCTTCTTTAACCAAACGTCTTTCAGTAGAAGGCAGTTTAATTTGAGCAAAACCGTCAAATACAGCCATAAGCATGGCTGAATTGCCTGCTGAACGGACAATCTTTCCACCCTGACCCGGAACCAATTCAACATTATGAACTTGCATGCCAATGGGGATATGTTTTAAGGGCATACGATTTCCTGTCTTGGCTTCAATCTTATTTTTTGAATTCAAGATTTGATCTCCAACCTTAATCCCTTCGGGAGCAATAATGTATCTTTTTTCTCCGTCAGCATAACAAAGTAAAGCAATCCAAGATGAACGATTCGGATCGTATTCTAAGGTCCTTACTTTTGCCGGAATATCAAATTTATCCTGTCTGAAATCTATTTTTCTATAAAATCTTTTTTCTTGCCCCCCTTGATGCCGAACAGTAATCCTTCCTTTACTCCTGCCTGCTTTGGATTTCTTAATGCTGATCAATTTTTTAAAAGGCCTAACCTTTGACAAATTACTGGTATCAACCAAGGTCATTCCCCGACGACCGGGCGTAGTTGGTTTAAGTATTTTAAGCATAATTATGATTTAAAAAATTCTTCTTATTTCTTGATAAATTCTATTTTTTCGTCTTTCTTTAAGAAGACCAAAGCCTTTTTCCGCGATTTGGTCATACCTGTTGACCGGCCATAACGCACCTTTTTTCCTTTTAATCGAACGATGTTAATTTTTACCGGTTCAACTTGATAAATTTCTTTAATCGCCTTTTTTATGGAAATTTTATTGGCTTTGGTATTTACCTCAAAAATATAACATCCCTGGGCTTGTTGTCCGGTCGCTTTTTCAGTGATAATGGGCTTAATCAAGGCCGTTGTGTCTGTTTTAAACTCTGTTTTTAAAGGTTTACTGATTTTTTTCTCCGTTTTTTCTCCTTTTTCTTCTTTGGCAACAACTTTTTCCTTTTCATCTTCTTTTCTGGTCTTTTCATCATCGGTCTTCTTTTTTCTTCTAAACCCCGTTAGAAATTTCTTAAGTCCTTTTTCTGTCATAAAAATATTTTTAATATATCTAAATTGATAACTTCTTTACCCCATTGAATTTCTAAACGGGGTGAAAATAGACATAATTGATTATAATTAAATTACCTTAATTTCTATACAATAATATTTAATTTCAAGGTTCTGCGAGCGAAGCGAGCAGGTTCTTATAATTAAATTACTTTAATGTTTATACGATAAATTTTAATTTCAAGGTTCTGCGAAGACATTCGGCTGAGCTCAGTTGAAGCCCGCAGTGAGTAGGTTCTTATTTTACTTTAAAATGTTCTTGTATTTTTTTTAAACCTTTTAGGGTCGTTATTAAGTAATCTGATTTTAAACAATCCAAAACATTCAAACCGGTCACCGGCATGGTCTTCAAATCTTTCAAGTTTCTGGCCGATTTAATAATGTTTAAATCCTTCTCAGACAAGCCAAAAAGGATTTTTGTATTTTTTCCCTTTTTCCTTTCGGGGATTAAATTAGTCAAAACAACGGCAAAAATTTTTGTTTTAATTTCTTTTAATTCTATTTTATCCAGAACAAAAAATCTTTTTTCTTTAACCTTGTCTGAAAGACACATACAAAGAACTTGCCTTTTTACTTTCTTGTTTATCTTTTTGTTATAATTTCTATTTTTATCAGGACCGAAAATAATTCCGCCGCCACGCCAAAGAGGTGAACGGATAGACCCTGCTCTGGCCCGGCCGGTTCCTTTTTGCCGCCACGGCTTGCGACCGCCGCCTTGAATGTCTCCCTTGGTCTTTGTGTGAGCAAACGGATGTCTTTGATTAGATAAGAGGGAAACTATCACCTGGTGAATCAATTCTTTTTTCGGCTCCAATCCAAAGATTTGAGGGTCTAATTTTTTCTCACCGACAACTTTTCCTTCCTGGTTATGAATTGAAACCTTTAACATAAATTACATTTGAATAATTTCTAAAAGACTATTTCTTGGTCCGGGAACGGCTCCCTTGACCAAAATTACGTTTTTTTCCGGATCTACGTTGATAATTTTTAGATTTTTGATTGTAATTCTCGCATTACCCATGTGTCCGGGCATTTTCCGTCCTTTAAAAACCCTGGCTGGGCCGGTGGCGCCGATTGAACCGGGCATTCTAAGCTGATCTTTATGACCATGGCTGGCGGGCGAACCATGAAAACCGTGTCTTTTCACCACGCCCTGGAAACCTTTTCCTTTGGAAAGTCCAGAAATTTTTACTTTATCGTCGGGTTGAAAAATATCAGCGGTTATTTTATCTCCGACTTTCAAATCAATTTTTCCCACTCTGAATTCTCTTAAATACCGATTATATCCTTGGTCCGCTTTGCTTTTTTTTAAATGACCGTTTAAAGATCTGCTAACTTTTTTTTTCTTTCCAAAAGCAATTTGAACCGCTTGATAACCGTCTTTGTCCTGGCTTTTAATTTGAGTAACCAAACAGGGTCCGGCCTGAATTTTAGTCACTGGGACCACTTTGTCGTCCTGAAAAATTTGAGACATTTCTATTTTTTTACCTAAAATAAATTTCATTAGTCGCTTCGCTCCTTACTACGAAATATGAAATTGTACGAAAATACAAAAAAATTTTTAATTTTAGTTTCGTATTTTAGTAAATTTTTAGTAGTTCGTAATAGTTATTATTTTTTTAATATAAAAACCGGACGGCCAGACTCTTCACCGGCACCAATCCGGCTATTTATATGTTTTATCTTATCTGGTTTTTAATAATCTGTTTTTGAATTTTAAACCTTTTAGCCGTAAAATTCTTGCTAACACTTCCCCTTATCTTTCGGCGATGAAAATGCCGGCATTTTTAGGGGGTTATTAATAATAATTTAACGACTATTATAAGATGTTCTGGACGTTTTTTCAGCGTTACATTTTTATTTCTATGTCTACTCCGGCCGGCAAATGAAGACTGGTCAGGGTTTCTAAGGTCTGCGGATTAAAATTAACGATATCTATCAACCTTTTATGAATTCTCTTTTCAAACTGATCTTGAGAATCTTTGTGAACAAAAGATGACCTTAAAACAGTATATTTTTTCTTCTCCGTGGGAAGAAAAATCGGCCCGATTATTTTAGCCCCTGTCCGGGAAACGGGTTCAATAATACTTTTCAGGGCCTCATCAATTACCCGATGGTCATAAGATCTTATTTTAATCCGAATTCTTGGCTGATATTTAGCCTCTTTTTCTTGCTCTTGATCTTTTTTTTGTTTTTTTATTTTTTCTTCTGCCATTACATTACAAAGAACTGGTTTGGGTATTTGGAGATTGCTTGACCGAATTTTCCTAATTACCCAATTACCCGGTTACCCAATTATTTAATGATTTTTGTGACTACGCCTGCGCCTACGGTCTTTCCGCCCTCTCTGATGGCAAATCTTTGTTGTTCTTCTAAAGCGACGTCTTTAAATAATTTGACTTTCAAGTTAAGCGTGTCGCCCGGCATTGCCATTTCAGTTCCTTCAGGCAAGTTTACGTCGCCGGTAACATCTGTGGTCCGAATATAGAATTGCGGTTTATAACCGTTAAAGAACGGGGTATGACGACCGCCTTCTTCTTTTGAAAGAATATAAACTTGACCTTCAAATTCTGTATGAGGAGTTACGGTTTTTGGCTTGGCAATTACTTGTCCTCTCTCAACGTCTGTTTTTTTAATTCCGCGTAAAAGAATACCGGCGTTATCGCCGGCTAATCCTTCATCTAAAGATTTTCTAAACATTTCAATGCCAGTAACCACAGTCGTTTGAGTCGGTCTTAAGCCAATAATTTCCACTTCTTCGTTTAATTTAATAATACCTCTCTCAATTTTACCCGTAACCACCGTTCCTCTTCCTTCAATGCTGAAAATATCTTCAATAGGCATTAAAAATGGCTTATCAGTATCTCTTTTCGGTTCGGGAATATAACTGTCAAGGGCTTCAACTAATTTAAGGATTGAACCGCAATGGGGGCAATCTGCTTTGCCGCAACCGCATTCCAACGCTTTTAAAGCTGATCCTTCAATTATGGGAATTTCATCACCGGGAAATTCATATTTTTTAAGCAAATCCTTAATCTCTTCCTTAACCAAATCAATTAATTCTTTATCTTCAACCATATCTGTCTTGTTTAAGAAAACAATCATCGCCGGCACACCAACCTGACGGGCTAAAAGAATATGCTCTCTGGTTTGAGGCATTGGCCCGTCAGTC
>CAZCKV010000024.1:0-8546 GCA_964499385.1 uncultured Gammaproteobacteria bacterium
ACATAGAGGTTAATATGACAAATATAGTCATTCTTGTCGGAGCTGGAAAGGGCAAAAGAATGGGGAATAAAGATAAAGCTTTTTTACTTCTCAACAACAAACCAATTTTAGTATATTCACTCCTTCCATTTGAAAAATCTAATTTGCTTGACGAAATTATTTTAGTAGTTAGAAAAAATAGAATTAATCTCGCAAAAGATATCATTAATAAATATCAATTTAAAAAAGTTAAAAAGATAGTTTCTGGAGGAAAAAGAAGGCAAGATTCTGTTTGTAAAGGGTTATGTGAAATAAAAAGTGCTGATGTGGTTTTAGTTCACGACGTAGCAAGACCCTTGATTTCTGAAGATTTAATCAATGATCTTATCCAAAATGCTAAAAAATTTGGGGCAGCAATTCCCGCAATTCCTATAAAGGACACTGTAAAAGAAGGAGACAAATTTGTTAAAAAAACACTAGATAGGAAAAGTTTAAACATTGTCCAGACTCCCCAAGCATTCAAATATGAAATTTTAAGGGGGGCATATGAATCTGCCAAGAAAAGTAAGTTTCATGGAACTGATGACGCATCATTAGTTGAAAGATTAGGATATCAAATAAAGATGATCCCTGGTTCTCATAAAAATATAAAGATCACGATACCTGAGGATATAATTATTGCTAAAAACTTGCTAAAAAAAGAAAATCAAAATAAAATTGAAATAAAAGCATATACCAAAATAAATCTTGGCCAACAAAAAAATTAGGAGAGTAAGCAAATAAAATATTCCAACATTCTTGCCTGCCCCGTAGTGAAACTTGTTTCTATTACTGGGGAGAAAAATTTGATTTAAATAAAATGAAGATATGGATAATAATTTTAATCAAAATAAAAAAGTGATAACTGGAAATATTATTTACGTTTTTATTGATGCATCAAATGTTTGGAGTGCGGTCAAGTCGGTGAAAAAGTTTATTGAATACAAAACTCTTAAAGATTATTTTAGAAAAAATTTTAACGCGGACAAGGTTGAAATGGCAGGGATTTCGTTTGAGACAGCCAATAAGTGGAGTTTTTGGGAACTGAATTCCCAAGTAGCTGAAGTTCCTAAGTAGTTGATAAGATAAAATAATCCCGCTTTGAGTTGTGGGATTTTTTGTTTTTGTGGTATAATAAAAGCGGAGTTAAAAGTTTTACCGAAGAGGGACTGTCCTTGAAAATTGACTCTCGGAAACGGCTTTATTAAGCGGAGTTTTGAGGTAAAAATCCAAAATGGCACGATTTTGACCAAAACCCCGAAAATTTAATTAAGAAATAAATTATGGCATATATATTTCCAGAAAAAATATTTCCTAATGCATTAAATACCTATATTCAGTGCCCATTCAAATTTAAATGTCATAACGACAGGGATGTAAAAGCAGAATTTATTGAAAACCCTGAAAGCTTTGTGGGCAAAGTAATGCATTTGGTTCTTGAGAAATTTTTTGATATTAGAAAAATTCCAATAAACAAAAGAAGAGATCAAGATTTAGGCGAGATGCTAAGATATTTATGGGCCAGAGTGCCCAAGAGTAGTTGGAGTAGTGATTGTTGGAGCGCCGAAGAAAGAAAAAAGCTATTTGAATCCGTGGAACAAGAAAAAGCCTTTGGACTAAAGGCAATTGCAATGTTGAACAATTATATTTCAAAAGCCGATTTATCAATAGTTCCGCTATCTTTAGAAGATTGGATGCAGTGCAGTATAGATGAATTTGTAATAGCGGGTCGAATAGACAGAATTGATCAAGATTCAGAATCTTCAATTTCAGTGTGGGATTATAAAACTGGAAAATTGCCTTTTCGTGATAGTGTAGAAAAAATGATGGAAGAGGATCTTCAAGTTCCTATTTATGCAATTATAGCTTCCAGGCTTAATCCTTTTGCAGAAAAAGTTAGAGCTGGATTGATTTATATTAAATACTCAAGAATATACGATATAACTTGGACCAAAGGTCAGTTAAAAGAAATAGAGGATAAGGTTATGGCCGTCATTAAGAAGGCTAGCGACGATAAAGAGCTTCTTCCTCGTGTGAATAAATTGTGCGCGTGGTGCGAATATAAAAATGTGTGTCCGGATAAAGATAAAATTGAAGAAAAATACCAAAAAATTGATGAGGTGGATTGGTAGAATGTAGAATATTGTATGGCACAAACAGAAGCGTTAGATATATTGAAAATGGGGACAACAATCGTATTTTAAAAGTCAAAAAATTAATTGAGGAATAAAAATAATATGGAAGAAGAAATTTTAAAGAAAATCGAACAGCAAGACAAAAAACTTGAAGCGATTTATCGCTCTGTTGAAAAAATGAGAAAGTATTTTCTCTGGACGTTAATTATCACCGCAATTGTGATTATTCTGCCGCTTATCGGGCTTGCTTTTGTGATTCCAATATATTTGGAGTCGTATAACTTCGGAGCATTGGGTTTGTAATTTTCAATAAATTTATGACGAATAAACCCATATGGTCAACAAACCCTAGTAGTAGAACAAAGCTCACTACGAGGCACAGAAAATTAGGTGAAATGATTAAAAATTAACAAAAATAAATTTATGAAAAAATCATCTCAAAGCGGATTTTCCGCAATAATATTAGTAGTAATTATTGTTTTAGCAGTTGTTGGCGGAGGTCTTGTGGCCTGGAAACAGGGATGGATAGGTGAAACCGCTAATTGGAAAACTTACGCGAATAATGACTACGGTTTTGAGTTCAAGTATCCGCAAACATTTTTTCTAGACGGCCAATTAATTGATTTAGGGGATGGTTCATACGGCTTTGACAACCAAACCAATCAATTAAATTCTGATGTAAGCCCCAGCGCAATTCATCTCTACGTGAATTTCGCGGAATTTTCATCGCTTATTGATAATAAAGAAACCTGTATTAATGACATATGTTCATTGAAAAGCCCCATGGAAGATCAACGGATTATCAACCAAGCTTCCGTGGGCGATGAAATAAAAACGAATGCCGGTCTTCCGGGCAAGGTCGTCTCCATAGGAAACGTAAAAGGATTCCGTTTTTTGGGGTATAATCCTCAAGCCAAGGCTTATAATACCGGTGTCGTGGTATTTAACAGCCAAGTAGACCGGATAGAATTAAGCATGTCAATCGCCGCCCCAAATGAAACTCAAGCCGAAAACGATAAATTTAACAAGGATTTTGATCAAATCATTTCTACGTTCAAATTTACAAAATAAAGTAAAACGATTAAAATCGAAGCTATAAAAGCGGAGAGCTTGAAAAAGTCATCCCAATAGATTGGTTAAAATAAGCAATTATGAAAACTAAATACATTTTTGTCATGGGCGGGGTAATGTCTGGTTTGGGCAAGGGAATTGCCACGGCCTCAATTGGTAAAATTTTACAAAGCAAAGGTTATCGAGTTTCAGCAGTAAAAATTGACCCCTATGTTAACGTTGATGCCGGAACCATGAATCCCATGGAACATGGAGAGGTTTTTGTTACTGAAGACGGCATGGAAACAGATCAGGACGTTGGTAATTATGAACGTTTTTTAGGAGAAAATATTTACAGCACAAATTACATGACAACGGGCAGCGTTTATCAGGCGGTAATTCAAAAAGAAAGGAGTTTAGGGTATAACGGTCGTTGTGTTGAAGTAGTGCCCGACATTCCTAATGAGGTAATTTTAAAAATTAAAAAAGCGGTTAAAAAAACCAAGGCCGAGATTATGATTATTGAAGTTGGCGGGACAGTCGGCGAGTATCAAAATAATATTTTTTTGGAAGCAGCTCGAATGATGCATTTAAAAGAGCCGGAAAGAGTTCTTTTTATTATGCTTTCTTATCTGCCAGTGCCGGCTAAGCTTGGCGAGATGAAAACCAAGCCCACTCAGCACGCGGTCAGAACCCTTAATTCAGCCGGTATTCAACCGGATTTTATTCTGGCTCGAGCGCCGGTTTCTTTAGATAAAGTCAGAAAAAGAAAAATTTCTGTTTTTTGCAACATTAATGAAAAGGACGTTATTTCTGCTCCTGACGTTGATTTAATTTATGACATTCCAATTAATTTTGAAAAAGATGAATTAGGAGACAGGATTTTAAAAAAATTTGGTTTAAATCCTAAGCAAAAAGACCTTAAAGAGTGGAGTAAAGTGGTTAATATAATTAAAACAAGCAAAAAAAAGGTCAAAATCGGCTTGGTGGGCAAATATTTTAGAATTGGAGAATTTGTCTTGCCCGATTCTTATATCTCGGTTATCGAAGCAGTTAAGCACGGCTGTTGGACAAATCATTGCCAACCGATTTTTCATTGGATTAACACTGATCAAATAGCCAGACAAGGGACAAAAATTTTAGAAAAATTAGACGGAATAATTATTCCTCAAGGTTGGGGGTCTCGAGGGTCTGAACAAATGATTAAAGCAATTCGATATTGTCGAGAAGCCAAAATACCCGTTTTGGGCCTTTGTTACGGCATGCAAATGATGGTTATTGAATTTGCCAGAAACCTTTGTGGTTTAAAAGGAGCTGACTCTCAAGAGATAAACTCTCGTTCTCCGCATCAGGTTATCCATATCATGCCAGGGCAAAAACGTATCTTAGCAAAAGAACAATACGGCGGCACAATTAGATTAGGGGCTTGGCCTTGTCAATTAGAAAAGGGAACCAAAATTGCTCAGATTTATAAAAAGGATAAAATTTTTGAACGTCATCGCCATCGTTATGAATTTAATAATAAATATAGAAAAATAATGGAACAAAAAGGATTAATTGTCAGCGGGACTTCTCCAGACAAAAAATTAGTTGAAGCAATTGAAATTAATAATCATCCATTTTTTATTGGCACTCAATTTCATCCTGAATACAAATCACGTTTATTATCTCCCCATCCTTTGTTTCAAGCCTTTATTAAAGCTTGCCTCTAACGGGGCCAAAAATTTTGAATGGAAGAGGATTATCCTTGAAAATTGACTCTCGGAAACGGCTTTATTAAGCGGAGTTTTGAGAGCAGTCTTGAAAAATAGTAATTTAATTAATTTTTAATATGGGGAAATTTAATTTTAAAGATGAACAAAATTTTCAAAAGGTCAAAGATGAGGCCGAAGAATTTTACAAAACAATCGGTGATATTAAATGTCCTTATTTCAACGAAAAAATTGCTTTTAACGCTAAAGGATTAAGGCATTTAAAATTCAAATCCGATCAAAAAGCGAGATTAAGACATGATTAATATGTTAGATTAAGACTTTTGCATTTTGCGCCAGAGGTATTAAAAAAATCTCATACAGTGCAAGGTATTTGGCCAACAAAAAAATTTGAAGATCAAAAAACAAACAGCCACTGGAAGCATATTGTGAAGGATGTGATATTTTATGAATTTGTCTCGGTTTTAGAAAATGTAAGAGTAAAGGTTATTGTCAAAGAAGTATTGGGTGGCGAGAAGCACTTTTGGAGTGTGATCCCATTTTGGGGTATTGATAAAATTACGAGTAAAAGAATTTTACATAGCGGCGATCCAGAACATGATTAAAACTAAAAAATGCCGCTTTGCTGCGGTATTCTTTAGTGGCACTTGGTTACAGCTTGGATGTAGCCGTGACAGGGCCAAGGCCCTCCAAGCACCAACCTCAATATAACATTTAATTGTAAGAGGTCAAACAAGTTATCCACAGGCAATATAAATCAAAAAATAACCATGAAAATAAACAACTTTTCAAAACTCATCATCGCCATCGCCATTTCCGAGCTTGCCGGTATTATTGGTTCAGTGTTTACCACTCCCTCAATTCCAACATGGTATGCGACATTGGTTAAACCGGCTCTTAATCCTCCCAACTGGGTCTTTGGTCCGGTCTGGACAACGCTGTTTGCTCTTATGGGCATTTCAGCTTTTCTTGTTTGGTCCTCCTACGCCAGGGCTACGGACGGACAAAGAAAAAGGGCTGTTAAGGTTGCGCTTGTTCTGTTCGGGGTTCAGCTGGTTTTGAATACTCTTTGGTCAATTATTTTCTTCGGTTTGCACAGCCCTTTCTGGGCTTTCATTGAAATTATTATTCTTTGGCTTGCCATTCTTACCACAATCATCGCATTTTCCAGAATCTCCAAGCCGGCTGCCTGGCTATTGGCGCCGTATATCCTTTGGGTAAGCTTCGCGTCTTATCTTAACTGTTCTATTTGGATGCTTAATTAAATGTATCAAAAGGTTGATTATTATAGATGATTAAAGTTGAAGGCTTAACGAAAAAATTTAATGATTTTACAGCCGTTGATAATATCTCTTTTTCCGTTGGCAAAGGAGAGATTTTCGCTTTTCTGGGGCCGAACGGCGCCGGGAAAACAACGACCATAAAGATACTGACCACTTTACTTAAGCCGTCAAGAGGAAAAATTACAATTAACGGTTATAATCCGGTTGAAGAGCCGAACAACGTCCGTCATTCTTTCGGCATTGTTTTTCAAGACCCGAGTTTAGACGACCGACTGACTGCCTATGAAAATATGGAATTTCACGGGGTTATTTACAAAATTTCGAAAGATGTCCGAAGGTCCCGGATTGAACAGTTGTTGAAATTTGTTGAACTCTGGGAGCGCAAAAATGATTTGGTGGATAATTTTTCAGGCGGAATGAAGCGCCGGCTGGAAATTGCCCGCGGCTTATTGCATCATCCAAAAATTTTATTCCTTGACGAGCCGACTTTAGGTCTTGATCCCCAAACCAGAAGCCATATCTGGGCTTACATTAAAGATTTAAACCAAAAGGAAAGCATCACCGTATTTTTTACCACTCATTATATAGAAGAAGCTGATCGGATAGCCGACGAGGTTGCGATAATTGACCGCGGTAAAATTATCATTCAAGGCAGTCCAAAAGAGCTGAAAGAGAAAAATGGCACAAATTCACTTGAGGATGCTTTTATTAAGATGACCAGTTGCGATATGCGTCACGAAGAAGTTTCTAACGCTGACCGTTCGCGCATTCGCCGCCGGATTTTTAAACACTAAAATTCTCTATGAGTACCATCTATATTCTTTGGCTGAGACAACTAAAAAGGCATTTTCGTTCAAAGGCAAGATTGATCGGTTCGCTTGGCCAGCCCTTGCTTTTTCTTTTGGCTTTAGGTTTTGGCTTCGGACCGATTTATCAAAAAGCCGGAGGAGGCGATTATATTCAATTTCTTGCCCCCGGTATTATCGCTATGAGCATTCTTTTTACCGCTATGTTCTCAGGCATCGAAATTATTTGGGACAGGCAGTTTGGTTTTTTAAAAGAGACCTTGGTTGCTCCTATTTCCCGTTTTAACATTATGCTCGGCAGAACTTTGGGCGGAGCCACAGTGGCCGTTATTCAGGGTTTGATTGTTTTAATTATTTCTTTAATGGTGGGTTTTAAATTGGAAAATTTAAGTTTATTGCCACTCCTTTTTGTTTTTATGTTTTTAATCGCTTTTCTTTTTACCGCTTTAGGAACGGCCATTGCTTCGGTGCTTGAAGATATGCAGGGGTTTCAGTTAATTATGAATTTTTTGGTTATGCCTTTGTTCTTCTTATCAGGCGCCCTTTTTCCGATTCAGGTTCTTCCAAAGGCCCTTGTTACCGTTGCGACTATAAATCCGCTGGCTTACGGAGTTGATGGTTTGAGAGCGGCATTAATGAACGGCGCCTATTTCGGGATGCCCATGGATTTTCTCGTCCTGGGAAGTTCGGCAATTATTTTAACGATAATCGGCGGCTATCTTTTCTCAAAAATTCAAATTTAAAAGATTGCCTTACTGAAGAATCAGACCCCGTTTTTTGAGATTTAAATTTTGACTCAGAAAAGACAATTTTTAATATTCATAAATGCCTAAATAATAATAAAATTCCAGAAGCTAATCCTGATTGTGATTATTGCAGTTATATCGAAGCGGTAAATAGCAAATAATATGGTAAATTTAAGTAGTATTGAAAAATTAATTAAGAAATAAAAAGGGTAAAATTCCGGTAGTAGAACGCAAAACGTTCGCTACCCCGAAGGAGAAACTGCGTTTTCCTACGGACCAGGCAAAACTCGCCACAATTGATTAAACATACCGTTCTCCCCGAGGCGTTAAAACAAACTCTTTTGAAATGGTTCCGAAATAAAAAAATATTTTGGGCAAGTTCACAAAAAAATTCTTTGGAATAAACAGATAAATCAAATGACTGACCCGAGACAGCCAATTTTGGCAGGATAGTCCTGCTAAAACCTAATAATCTATAAAAGGTGAAAGGTTAACCCCGTTAGAGATAGGTTTTCTTCGAAAACCGTACGAGTTTCTTCCAGAAACTCTATCTCTAACGGGGTTGACCGATTGACAATAATTTATTAAAGTTAAGTTAAATAATTGAATCTTTAGGGTGCGTAGCTCAGCTGGTTAGAGCATCTCGCTGATAACGAGAAGGTCCCTGGTTCGAGTCCAGGTGCACCCACCATCCTGCGCCGCTGGTTAGCGGCTTCGGAATGGTAGTCGTTTAAAAGTTTTTGTTTACTTAATTTAATAAGGTATTCCGAAACAAAAACTTTAGTTTTTGTGAAGG
>CAZCKV010000025.1:0-8529 GCA_964499385.1 uncultured Gammaproteobacteria bacterium
GTTTGTTTCTTGCCTGCCGGCAGTGTCAATCAAAAGAAGAGGTTTATGGGGCCTCGTTTCCAAGAGAATGTCCTGTGGCCCGCGGGTGGTATGGGGCTGGGAGGAGACAATGACTCTTTCTTCTCCCAAAAGGGCGTTTAACAAAGTAGATTTTCCCACGTTGGGCCGGCCAATAATGGCCACTTTGGTTGATTGGGGACTTTCATGAACCAGGTCCGACCTGGTCAAGAGACGTGACTTCTTTGGAATCACCCGATTTACTACTTCATCCAGGAGATCGCCGATGCCGGCGCCGGTGGTTGCCGAAATGGGATGGGTTTTGCCGAATCCCAGTTTCAGCCAGGCCCGGCTTTCAGCCCATTTTCTTTTTTGGGGATTGTCAGCTTTGTTCAATATCAGAAAACAGGGTTTTTTCGTTTTTTTTATCAAACGGCTGATTTCCCTTTCAAAACCTGAAAGAGGAAGTCCAGATGGAGAATCCTCCGGCGGCCTTATTTCAATCAGAAAAAAAACAATGTCCGCTTCCTTAAAAGCTTCGTTGATTTGCTTTCGCACACCCTTTTCTATTTCGTCTTTTGTTTTTTGCTGTTCAATGCCTCCGGTGTCAATGACGATGAAATCCCGGCCTTGCCAGGAACAGATTCCCTGATTCCGGTCGCGCGTTGTCCCGGGAACAGAAGAGACAATGGCCTTGGGCTGCGCGATTAATTTGTTGAAAAGAGTGGATTTTCCCACGTTAGCTTGTCCGATAAGAGCGATTTTTAACATGGTGATATTTTATGAATTTCCCCCCAAAATAATTAAAAAATCCGTTTGCTCGTCAAATAATTTTTTAAATTCTTCCTTTAATTCCTGACCGGTTTCAGCTAGAAAAAATGCGCAGAGTTCTTTTAAGCGTTCTTCTTTTATATCGGGGTTAATCTGGTAAATGACGTTTTTTTTGTAATCCCGGACCGGGGCGTTGCCCGTTTGGATGACTTCAAAATCGGAATTTTTCAATGTTTCGCCGGCTTGCTGGGCCAGTCCGGAGACATAAGTGCCGTTCAAAATGACGACTTTTGATTTTTTTTCCACCAGCGGCGCGGTTTCTTCTTGGGCCGGACTTTGTCCGAAAAGAACGGTTTCAGCGGACGGTTTAAAAAGATCAAGTGCCATTTGGGCCAATTCATGAAAATTTCCCGTTTTGGTTTTTAAAATAAAAGCCCCTTGGAGGGTGACTTCTGATTTCAGCGGTCCGTCCGGTCCGGTTTCAATAACTTTGGTGATGATGTTTTCCCGGCTGATTTCAGAACTTATCTTGGCCAGACGGATGGCCTGGCTTAAATCAAGATTGCTGCTAAGGTTGTCTTTCAGACTGTTGTAGACATTCCAGATTTTTCTTGGCTGGGATAAAATATTTTCTTTATCAATTTTTTCTTTAATGGCGAAAAGGATTTTTTGCTGCCTCCGGGAGCGGGCGAAGTCGGAGTCCTCGCCGTTGTTTCCGTGCCGGGAGCGGGCGAACTGCAAAGCCCTTTCTCCGTCCATTGTCTGCCATCCTTTTTCAAAACTCACCACTCTGTAAGAAAAATTTTGGTCGGGAAACTGATAATCCGCAAAAGATTTCTCCACTTCTATTTCAATCCCTCCCAATTCGTCAATCAAATCCTTAAAAAGGTTGAAATCCATCCTTACCCAATAATGAATCGGAACGTCAAAGACGTCGCTGACGACCTGGCTGGTCAAAAGCCCCCCGTCTTTTGATTCAGCCATTCCCAAAGCGTTGGCCGAATTGATTTTACGCCAGCCGTATCCCGGAACGGGAACGTAAAGGTCGCGGGGAATGGATAAAAGCCCGATTTGACCGGTTGAGGGTTTGATGCTGGCCAAGATAATGGTGTCGGTTAAATACGGACCTTCATGCAAAGCTCCGCCCATGCCCAAAATCAGAACGTTGATTCGGTCAAATAATTCGCCTTTCAAAATCTTGTCTTTGCTCGTCATTAAACGGGTCACTCCTTCCCAAAAAGAGAGGCGGCCCAGATTGGTTATCAAACTATTTTGGGAAAAGATGACGTTGGTTGAAAAGAAAATGACCAAAGCGCATAGAAAAATCAACAGTTGAAAAACCCGGCGGCTTCTGATGCGTTTTTTAGGCAAGGGACGATTTACAACCACCCTTGGAGGAGAAACTCCGTCAATCAAATTTATTTTCTGGTCTCGCATGACATCATTTTAGTTAACATTGGGATATTATAACAAATAAATTTTATTTTGTAAAATTTTTTTTCCACCCGGGGTCAGACCCCCGAAGTTATCCGAGCTTTGCTGTTACCCTACCTTGCAGGGTACTGAGCTTTGCTGTTACCCTTAATAAGAAAAAATAAAAAGTTTGAAAATTGAAAATTTAGAAATTGATTGAAAGTTGAAAATTATATTGTTAATTCCCTGCCTGCAGGGTACTGAGCTTTGCTCTGGTATCCTGTGGATAACTTTTTTGAAATTTGTGTTATAATTGAAACACATTAATTTCTATACAATAAAATTCAATTTCAAGGTTCCTGAGCGTAGCGAAGGGTTCTTATAATAATTCCCAAAGACGAATCAAATGGAAAAGTTTACTTTTATATTTGTGAGCCTTGACGGAATTTCAAGCTTTGCTTATACTATTTCTAAATTTTATTAAATAATTAATCAAAACATTTAATAAAATATTTTAAATAATTAAACAAAATTTTTAATAAAATATTCTTATGAATATGAAGAAGAAAAAAGCTTTTACATTAATTGAACTTTTGGTGGTCGTGGCTATTATGGGTTTATTGTCCGCCGTGGCCGTAATCGCCCTTAATAACGCGCGGGCCCGGGCCAGAGACGCCAGAAGAATTTCTGACATCAAACAGATTCAAACAGCTTTGGAATTGTATTATCTGGACCAGAACGAATATCCGGACACTCCGACTGCTAGTATAATTGGCGGTATGTGTTTAGATTCAGTTGATGGTTTTGATACGGAAGCTTGTTCGGGAACAACTTATATGGCAAAAGTGTCGGAAAATCCTCAACCCAGAACAGACGGTAGTTGCGTTAACACGGGTTATAACTATACCGCAACCACAACCTTAACAAAAAACCTCAGTTATCGGATTCAGTATTGTTTGGGCGCTATCATAGGCGGCGTCGCAGCTGGTATCCGTATTGCTACGCCCGCGGGAATCAGCGACCCGTAATGAGTTTCGTAAACACTATTAAATAAAAATTTTTAATCAAAACGTTCTTATGGAAAAAAAGAAAAAAGCTTTTACATTAATTGAACTTTTGGTGGTCGTGGCCATTATGGGTTTATTGTCCGCCGTGGCCGTAATCGCCCTTAATAACGCGCGGGCCCGGGCCAGAGATGCCAGAAGACTTTCTGACATCAAACAGGTCCAAACAGCTTTGGAATTGTATTATCTGGACCAGAATCAATATCCGGAAGAGGCCGCAACGTTCGAAGGCTACTGTTTGAGCTCTGCCGGAATTGCTACTGCGTGCACGGCGCCAACTTATCTGGCTAAGATACCGGCGAATCCCAATCCAAGAACAGACGGCCTTTGCACTGACGTGCCTTATACCTATACCAGCGATTTAACAGGAAATTTAAGTTACCATATCACGTATTGTTTGGGTAGCGCCACAGGCGGCATCATAAGCAGCAACCACACTGCTACGCCCGCGGGAATTACCAACCCGTAGTTTTTATCCTTTATCTATTATTTATTAATTTAAGATTATTTTTAAAACCCGTATCTAAAGGTGCGGGTTTTTGTTTTTAGGAGTTTTTCTTGGAAGGTGGGGACCTTCCAGACCTTTCAGGAAGGGGATTCACCTATTCAAACTAATTGGATTATTTTTTGAATTTTTGCTAAGATTTTAAAATGAAGCAAAGGATTTTAAGGGCAATAGATTTATTAATGGAAATTGGCTGGCTGGCGATTTTCTTTTTTTTGCCTTTGTTTTTTTTCCCTTTTGTTCACGGCTCCTGGGAAATATCAGAGACTTTTTTAACCATGACATTAGTGGAAATTATTTGTTTTTTATGGCTGGTCAAAGCAGTCATTAAATGGAAGGTTGATTTTGAGTTCAAAAAAATTAAGTTTATCCTACCGGCAGTCATTTTTATTTTTATCCTCGGCCTGGCAATGATATGGACCCAATCGCCTTATTACAGTTTCTGGGGTTCTTACGTGAGGAAAATGGGCTATCTGATGTGGCTTCATTTTTTCCTTTTCTTTTTAATTTTGTTTTTCAATTTAAAAACGTCAAAACAAATCGTTCGCGTCTTTTACGTCATTGCCTCGGTGGCAGGAATAGTGGCCGTTTACGGGTTTTTGCAGGTTTTCGGAATGGATTTTTTCCACTGGTCTGAATCGCCGTCTCTGGGGCACCGGGTTTTTTCCACTTTTGGCCAGCCGAATTTTTTAGCTTCCTGGCTTTTACTGGCTCTGCCAATTATTCTTTGGTTATTTTTTTCAATCTCGCGCAGTTTGAACAGGTCCGACCTGGCCGAAAATAATGTTTTTAAAAAGGTTTTTCTTCGCCCCATTTTTATTTGTTTATTTTTATTATCGCTTATTATTCTTGTTTTAACGCAGAGTCGAGGAGCGTGGATTGGTTTTTTCTTTGCCTCTTTCTTCTTTATTATTATTTTTTCCTGGCAAAAAAAGAAAAAAACCTTGGTCGTTTTTTTACTAATCTTTTTTATTTTATCAATGGTTTTTCTGACGATTTTAAACGCCAGACCTTTAATGACCCGCGAAGGCGATAATCCGTTGATTGTGCGCTTGAAGACCTTGAGCAATCTGTCCGGGGCCGGGCAGTTAAGGTTGATTTGGTGGAAAAACAGCCTTGATTTAATTAAACAGCGACCTTTGCTCGGCTACGGTCCGGAAACGCAGGAATTGATTTTCGCCAAATATTATCAGCCGGAATACGCGGCTTTGGAAGGAATTAACCAGATGCCTGACCGGGCCCACAACGATTTTCTGGATGTGCTGTTGATTTCCGGAATTTTAGGACTGATTAGTTATATGTTTTTAATTGTCAGCGTATTTTGGCTGGGTTTGAAATATATTTTTAAAAGAACGCTTTTGGAATTTACGGTTTACGGTTCAAGGTTTATGGTCTTAGTCCTGTTAACGGGATTGTTCGGCTATTTAATTTCTTTGCAATTTTCATTTCATTTTATCCCCGCCGCCGCGTATTTTTGGGCGTATTTGGCGATAATTTTAAAGATTACAAGTTTGAGGTCTATCGGAGCCAAGCTCTGATAGCAGCTAATCATAAATTTTAACTTTTTTGTCATTAGACATTTAGATTTTTATTAGAAATTAGAAATTAGAAATTAGGAATTAAAAAGTTGTTTTTTCAGTTTTTTATTTGTATATTATGCGTCCTTTTATTAAAATTTTTATAATACTTTTATTAGTCATCTTGCTTATTTCGGCAATCTGGTTTTTTAGTTTGAGAGTTTTCTTAGCCGATTATTATTACGCCCGGACGCTCCTGACCGAGGATTGGCCGGAAATTTTGGGGCTTTACAAAAAAGTTTTTTTCCTCCAGCCAAGAGAGCCGTTTTACCGCCAAAAATTCGCTCTTGACCTGGACTGGGGTCTCCAGTTTTATAAAGACAAGGAATCAAAAGTAAAAATATTTGATTTAGCCATTGGCCAGATGAACAGGATTCAAGAAAAATTCTTTGACACCGAAATTTATCTGGCCCGTTTGCTTTCCCAAAAAGCCAATTTGACCAGGGGAGAAACGGATTTTTCAACGGCGGAAAGAGCTTTTGAAAAGGCGAAACAAACGGTGCCGCAGATGGCCCGGGTTTATACTGAATGGTGCCAGTTAAAGATTTATGAAGAAAAATGGGAGCAGGCGAAAGAAATGTGCCGCCAGGCTTTTTATCTGCATCCTCCTTTGGACCACCCGCAAATGAACGCGGACCACCGCTTGTTGGTGATGGCGGAAATGTCCGTGGTTTATGAACATCTGGGGGAGATTTACACCAATCTAAAAGATTATTCCAAAGCCGAATCAATGTATCTGCAGGTTTTGAAGTTTTTCCCTTTAAGCCGTCCGGACATCTGGAAAAAAATCGGCGACACTTATTATCTGCGGGGCGATCTGGACAAGGCGATTGAGAAAAATTTTCACGGCTATATTTTAAAACCCAAAGACGCTTTTTGGTCATTGACTTTGGCTCTCCTTTATCAAGAAAAAGGCGATTTGGAAAAGGCGAAGATGTGGGGAGAAAACGCTTTAAAGATTGACCCGGAAAACGAAGAAGCGAAAATTTTGCTTAATAAAATTTAGTTTTTTTTACTGCAATATGAAAATAAATTTTTTAATTCCCACCACCGGACTAACCGGCGGAATAAAAGTTATTTTTGAACATGCCAACCGATTGGCGCGAAAAGGACATCAAATTCATTTGATTTATCCTTATGTTTTATGCAAAGACGCTAATTTCAAAGGAAAAATTTTGGGAGCGATAAAAAAAATTCGCCGTTTTTTATTGCGTTTAATAAAAAAAGACAAGGTTAAATGGTTTACTTTAGATTCGCAAATAAATCTTATCAGGGTTTGGAATCTGGCGGAAAAAAATATTCCCGACGCTGATATAACCGTTGCCACAGCTAATGAGACCGCTGACTGGTTAATTGATTATTTTAAAACAAAAGGAGAAAAAATTTATTTTATCCAAGATTACGAAATTTGGACTAGAGACACAAAAAAAGTTGAGGCTACCTATGAAGCCCCATTAAAAAAAATAGTCATTTCCTCGTGGTTAAAAAATTTGTTAGAAAATAAATTTAATCAAAGAGTTTTAGGTATTGTCCCGGATGGGGTTGACGCAGAGATGTTTATTAATCGGGAAAAAATTTTCAATAAAAATAAAAAAATTTTAATGCAATATCATATTTTAGAGAAAAAAGGATTTTTTGACGGATTAAAGGCGTACCAAATAGCCAAACAAAAACATCCCGAAATAGAATTGATTTTATTCGGCGCTTATAAGCCGCCGAAATCCTTGTTAAAAATCGCTAAATTTTATTATCAACCAAATAAAAGTAAGCTGAAAGAACTTTATGCTTTGGCGGATATTTTTCTCTGGCCCTCTCGCTTAGAAGGTTTTGGTATCCCTCCCATGGAGGCGATGGCTAATAAGTGCGCCGTGATTTGCACCGACACCGGCGCGGTCAGAGATTACGCGGACGAAAATTCGGCGATAATATTACCCGTTCAAAAACCGGATTTAATGGCTGAGAAATTGATTGAATTGATAGAGAATGAAGGAAAAATAAAGAATTTAACCAAAATTGCTTTTGAAAAGGTAAAAAATTTTAATTGGCAATCCTCAACGAAATTATTAGAAGAGATTTTATTTAACATCTCAAAATAATATGATTAAAAAAATACTGATTAAAATCAAAGATTTATTAATCAGTCCGGTAAATCTCTTATTTTTCGTTATAAACAAGCCGTTGACCCCGCGGTGGATGGTTTTCGATATTACCAGGCGCTGTAATTCCCGTTGTATCCATTGTAATATTTGGAAATATTCGCCACAAATTGATCCATTGAGTCGGGTAGAGATTAGAAAAGTCTTGTCCGATCCTATTTTAAAAAACCTGGAAACAGTTTTGCTGACCGGAGGCGAGCCGGCGCTGAGGATGGATCTGGAAGAAATAATTTTAGATATTCATCAAATTTTACCTAAAGTGAGTATATGGCTTAGCACTAATGGTATATTAAAAGAAAGGGTAATGGATATTGTTAAAAAAGCGGCTCAAAGCGATATCTGGCTTGGTATTGGCGTTTCTTTGGACGCAGTGGGCGATAAACACGATGTGATGCGCGGCATTGAGGGGAACTTTAAGAAAGCCGATGAGCTAATTAAAGATTTGATGCTTTGGCGAAAAGAAAATGGAGAAAAAAACGTCGTTTCAGTAGGGTTTACTCTCTCCAATAACACAAAAGATTTTTTAAAGGAAGTGGTGGAATACAACAACAAGGTCGGCACGGAACTCACTGTTGCCATACACGAAGAAGGGGATTTTTATCACAATTTAGGCGAAAATTTCACCAAAGGATGGAATGGATTTCTCCCTCTATTAAAATTGTTGCCTGATACGCATCATAGACATTTTGTTCACAAAAAAATATCGGGACAAAAAATCAAATTCAAATGTTTTGCACTCAATAGGTTCTTTGTTTTGCGTTTTAACGGCAACGTGGCTCCTTGTTTAAAATTAGCGGATTTATCGGCCGGAAATGTCAAAGAAAAATCTCCGTCTGAAATTTGGTTTAGATTAAAGTCAAAAGAGATAAGGCGGCAAATAAAAAAATGTCCCGGTTGTTTGAATACATGGGCGGTTAATTGGAGCTTTCAATCTTATAATCCGGTTCCGCTATTATACTATTCACTAATAAAAAGATTAAATATATTACGACAATGGCTAAAGTTGTGTTAATAAATCCCAGCAGAACTCATAAAAATATTTTTTC
>CAZCKV010000026.1:0-8453 GCA_964499385.1 uncultured Gammaproteobacteria bacterium
ATGGCGGGGCTCAAGATTTAATCTTTCCCCATCACGAAGCTGAAATAGCGCAAATGGAAAGCGCGTCTGAGAAAAAACCAATGGTTAAATATTGGTTGCATACCGGATTTTTAAAAATAAATGGCTCTAAAATGAGCAAATCGTTAAAAAATTTCACCACGGTCAGAGAAATCCTTGGAAAATACGATTATCAAACCATAAGATTTTTTTACTTAAGCAGCCATTATCGCCACCCGATTGATTTTAACGACAATTCGTTAAAAAAAGCCAAAGAGGGACTGGAAAAATTAAATAATTTCATTAAAAAAATAAAAAAAGAAAGTCTCGATAATTTAGAATTAATTAAAGAAACCGAAAAAAAATTCATTGAGGCGATGAATGACGATTTTGACACCGTTAAGGCCATGGCGACAATATTTAGTTTTGTCAAAAAATCGTACAAAAAAAATATCAGCGGCGGAGGAAAAACCTATCAATTATTTAAAAAATTTAACCAGATATTTGATATTTTCAAGTTTGAAGAGGTATCTATCCCGCCCGAAGTGCTGAATCTCGCTCAAGAAAGACAAAGATTAAGACAACAAAAAAACTGGTCAGCGGCTGACCAGATCCGTCAAGAAATCAATAGACTCGGCTTCCAGATTGAAGACACCGACCAAGGGACATTTGTTAAAAAAATGCTTAGCTAAAATTAATTTTTTAAAACTTTCTCAACAATTTTCCAGACTTTTTCTTCTATTTCTCGTATTGACAAAAGCTTGTTTTGCCGGGTGCAATCAACCGTAACAAAATCCTTCGGGAACATTTCTGCGGTTTCACAAAAAACTTTTTCAGCTTTTTTTAAATGAGAGATATCCTCTTCATGGATATCTCTTTTTTTTGCCCCCAAATATTCCCTTTTCCCTTTGTGACCAATCAGAGAATAAGCAATCCGGGCCGGCATATGTAAAAAGATATTCAAATCCGGCTTTGGTATTGCCAAAATATTATATTCCAGGTTATTCACCCAGCTAAAGAACCGTTTTCTCTCTGTTTTGTTTTTAATCTTTACTCCCTGATGTCCCAAATTAGAAGCAACGTAACGATTGGCAATCACTACCTTGCCTTGCTTTAGCCATTTTTTCAATTCTGAAGAAGCGGCAAATCTGTCCAGAGCATAAAAAAGGGAAGCGCGGTAAGCTCCCACTTCTTGCCAACTGCCATAATGTCCCCTTAAATACTGCTCTATAAAATATGAAGAAGGTTGTCCGTAACGCGGAAAATCTAAAGTTCGGAAGTTAATTCTCTTTTGTTTTAATCTTTTTAACAAACGTATAAATTGGACCGTCTTGCCCGAACCGTCAGTCCCCTCCAAAACAATAAATCTACTTTTTCCCATCCCTCACCCAGAAATTATGCCCCTCACTCAAAAAATATGCATTTTCCTAATGCGAGACATTTACTTTATTATTTATGTTTATGTTATAGTTAGTCTAAAAAATCTAATTAGTGAAAAATATATAGAAAAACGCGATCGAGTATTATATTTTCTGAGTGAGGAGCTGAGCATTATAATTTCTGGGTGAGGGATTATTTTAGAGTTGGACTTTAATGCCCGGACCCATAGTAGAGGCCAAAACGACATTTTTTATAAAAAGCCCTTTTACCCCTCCTGGCCTTGATTTTATTAAAACGTTCAAAAAAGCTTCTACATTTTCTTTAATTTTCTCTTTTGGCCAAGAAACTTTGGCTATCGCCTGATGAAGATTTCCGCCAGCGTCACTTTTAAAACTCACTTTACCTTTTTGTAGTTGTGAAATAATTCTTGTTATTTCAGTGGTCACCGTATCGGTCTTAGGATTAGGCATTAATCCTTTCGGTCCTAAAATTCTGGCAATTAACGATAGGTCTTTCATTATGTCCGGTTCGGCAACAGCGATGTCAAAATCGCATTTACCGGTGTTTTTGATTTCTTCGATTAATTGTTTACCTCCCACTAAATCAGCTCCTGCTTCTTTAGCTTCTTTTTCTTTGGCCGGACTGACAAAAGCCGCTATTTTTTTCTTCTTCGTGGCTCCCCCGGGCAAAACAACCGTGCCTCTGACCTGTTGTTCTGTTTTTTTGGGATCAATCCCCAGATGAACGTGAATTTCCACGGTTTGATCAAAACTGGCTGAAGAATTTTCTTTAATAAATTCTATGGCTTCATCCAATGAATAGGATTTTGTGGGAATAATTTTTTCTTTAACGCTTTGGTATTTTTTGCTTCTCATATTTTTGTGTTATTCTACTTCTATGCCCATTTGACGAGCCGTACCTTCAATAATCTTGACTGCTTGGTTAAGATCGTCTGTGTTTAAATCCGGCAATTTAATTTTGGCTATTTCTTTAATTTTCGCCTTGGTTATTTTTCCGACTTTCTTTTGCATTGGCTCTCCCGACCCTTTTTCAATCCCGGCTGCCTTTTTTAATAAATCAGCGGTTAAAGGGGTTTTTAAAACAAAAAAATAAGTTCTGTCTTCATAGACCGTAATTTCCACGGGAATGACGTTGCCGACTTGATTTTGTGTTTGATCGTTGAATTTTTTACAGAACTCGGCGATATTAAGTCCGTGTTGACCCAAAGCCGGACCCACTGGCGGAGCGGGATTGGCTTGACCAGCCGGTATTTGAAGTTTAAGGATTGTTTTTATTTTTTTTGCCATAATTGTCGAAATTTATGAGTGTAGTGAAAATCACTTCGTCTATGACTCGTGATTTTAGACAAAGCTCTTTATAGTTTTTTAATTTGTAAAAAATCCAATTCTGTCGGCGTTTCCCTGCCAAATACCGAAATTAAAATTTTAACCCGGCCGCGCTCCTCATCCACCTCTGAAACCTTGCCTTCAAAACCCTTGAACGGTCCGTCAATAATTCTTACCGGAGCTCCGACATCAATGTCAATTTTGTATTTCGGCTCTTCTACTCCCATTCTTTTTTGAATCGCTTTGATTTCATCGGAAGACAAAGAGATGGGGGTGGTTCCCGAGCCGATAAATCCCGTGACACTGGGCGTATTTCTCACCACGTACCACGAATCGTCAGTAACAATCATTTCCACTAAAACATAACCTGGAAAAATTTTTTCCTTAATCACCCTTCTCCGGCCATTCTTAATCTTTATTGTCTTTTCCATGGGAACCAGAACGTTAAAAATTTTATCCGACATATCCATGGATTCAATTCTCTGGCGAAGATTTTCGGCTACATTCTCTTCATAACCGGAATAAACGTGAATTGCGTACCACTGCCGACCCTCTTGTTGTATTTGTTTGGGCATAGTCGCTTTGCTCCTTTAGTAGTAGTTTAAATTATTAATTGTAAAATTTTGGTTAACAAAAAATCAATCAAACCTAAAAAAATCGCCACCGCCAAACTGATTCCCACCACCAACAACGTGTTGTTTATGGTCTGTTTTTCAGTCGGCCAGCTTACCTTTTTTAGTTCAACGAAAGAATTTTTAATATAAGTGGTAAATTTCTTGAACATATCTCCTCTTTAAAAAGACCTTTAACAGGCCTTTAAGCCTTTAAAGTTTAACAAAATACTTTTAAAAAAGCAAGGGTTAAACGTCTAAGTTCTCAACTCCTTTGGCGTGGGTCTGGATAAACCTTTTGCGCGCCTCTACTTCTTTGCCCATCAAAATTTCAAAAATTTCATCTGTCTTGGCAATGTCCTGGATTTCCACTTTTTTCAAAATCCTGTTTTCCGGATCCATAGTAGTGTTAAAAAGTTCTTCCGGGTTCATTTCTCCCAGTCCTTTATATCGTTGAATGCTTATACCGGCAATTTTTTCTTCTTTCCCGTCCTCCGTAGCTTCAGCGAAGGAGAGTTCTTCTTCTTTCTCTTCTTTTTCTTCTTCTTTGCCGATTTCTTTGATTTTAAAGCCTTTTACCTGTTTCTTTGTTTGCATCTGTGGTTTTTTGCCGGAAAACTTGGCGATAAACTGCTCTTTTTCTTCGTCAGAATAAACATATTGTATCATTTTTCCGGTCTTAAGGCGATATAACGGCGGACGAGCGATATAAATATAACCTCGTTTGATTAATTCCGGGAAATAACGATAGAAAAATGTCAATAAAAGGGTGCGAATATGCATACCGTCCGAATCAGCATCGCTCATGATGATAATTTTATGATAACGCAGTTTGTTGATATTAAACTGTTCACCGATGTTTGTTCCCAAAGCAATGACCAAAAATTTCAATTCTTGATTGGCTAAAATCTTGTCCAATCTTGCCCTTTCCACGTTAAGAACCTTTCCTTTTAAGGGCAGGATGGCCTGGAAATTTCTGTCTCTTCCCATTTTACAACTTCCTCCGGCGCTGTCTCCTTCAACTATATACAATTCGCTTTTTTCAGGTTCTTTTGAAGAACAGTCTGCTAATTTGCCTGGCAGGGCCAAACTGTCCAGAACCCCTTTCCTTAAAATTGTTTCCCGGGCGGTTTTTGCCGCTTGGCGGGCGCGAGCCGCCAAAAGACATTTTTCCACTATGGCTTCCGCATCCTTGGGATTTTCCTCTAAAAATTCCTTGAAAGAAGCGTTGAAAACCGATTCCACGGCTGAACGGGCTTCGTTGTTTCCCAATCGAGATTTAGTTTGTCCCTCAAACTGGGGATTAATCAAACGGACACTGACAATGGCTGTCAGTCCTTCTCTGACGTCATCACCTCCCAGATTATTATCTTTCTCTTTTAGATATTGCTTGTCTCTGGCATAATTGTTCAGACACCTGGTTAAAGCTGTGCGGAAACCGACAATATGGGTTCCTCCTTCCGAGGTATGAATATTATTGGCAAAGCCCAAAACCGTCTCTTTGTAGTCGTCTACGTATTGGAGGGCGACTTCAACGGAAACGTCGTTTATGTCTCTTTTAAAATAAAATATGTTGTTCTGGCGCGATTCATTGGTCCGGTTTAAATAACGGATAAAAGAGGATATGCCTCCTTCAAAATAAAAAGTGTATGATTTGCGTGAATGAGATTCGCGGCTGTCAAAAACCTTGATGGTTAATCCCTGGGTTAAATAAGCCTGCTGGCGCAAATGAGAAATAATCGTTTTCCAGTCAAATTCTATTTTATCAAATATTTCCGGGTCTGGTTCAAAAACAACGGTCGTTCCCGTGCCTTTTGCCGGACCAACAGCCCTTACTTTTTTTAGAGGAACGCCTCTTTTGTATTCTTGAACCCACAGCTTTCCTTCTCTCTTCACCTCTGCTCTTAAATAAGACGAAAGAGCGTTGACCGCAGAAATGCCTACGCCGTGCAAACCGCCGGAAACCCGATAAACCCCCCTTTCAAACTTGGCTCCGGCATGCAATTTGGTCATTACCACTTCCAGAGCCGACTTGCCTGTCGGTTTATGGATGTCAACCGGAATGCCCCGGCCGTTGTCGGAAACCCTTACCTGATTCTTGGGCAATAATTCCACTTCTATTTCAGAAGCATAACCGCCGATGGCTTCGTCAATTCCGTTGTCCACACATTCCCAAATTGTGTGATGCAGGCCGCGCGAACCGGTTGAACCAATATACATAGCTGGCCTTTTTCTTACCGGGGATAAGCCCTCCAAAACCGTAATCTGCTTGGCGTCGTAAGTTTCCCTGTTGACGGATTTTTCTTCTTTTTTGGAAATAACCTTTTGCAGTTTACCTTTTATCTTTTTCATATATATATTATACCATAATTCATAAAGAAAACAAGTTTTTAAAAACGAAAATGTCCTTGTACAGTGCCTTGACCCCGTTAGAAAGTTATAATTGTTGCTTATAATTAAGCTACTTTATTATTTATAAGATAAAAACTTAATTTTAAGGTTCTGCGAACGCAGTGAGCAGGTTCTTATAATACAGCTATATGTTCTTTGGAGTTTATAAAGCGAGTCCCGTTAGAGACCCAATAATTATAATTCATTATATAAAAATATCTATAAAACATTTGAAAAGAAGTCTCTAACGGGACGAGCTTTCTAACGGGATTGACAAATTTTAAAAATCTACTACAATTATTACATAAAATTCATTACAATTTAAACTTAATAAAAGAAAGGAGGTTGAGCTATGGAAAATGTGGCAAAAATGACTTTTGACAAACTGAAATTAAAGGTTGGATTCGGTCTTGCGGTAGTAATTTATGAAAATAAATTATCTGCTGAATTTTTTAAAAAATTATCCTTTGACCAATGGCTTCAGGTTTGGAAAAAAGCTCCAGCAGACGGCGAAATTCAAAAAACAGCTTTGGAAAAAATGAAAGGATTTGAACAAACCTTTGAACAATGGCTTCAGGTTTGGAGAAATGCTCCAGCAGGCAGCGAAAGCGAAATTCAAAAAACAGCTTTGGAAAAAATGAAAGGATCGGCGCAAACCTTTGACCAATGGTTTCGGGTTTGGGAAAAAGTTCCAGCAGGCAGCGAAATTGAAAAAACAGCTTTGGAAAAGATGAAAGGATCGGCGCAAACCTTTGACCAATGGTTTCGGGTTTGGGAAAAAGCTCCAGTAGGCAGCGAAATTCAAAAAACAGCTTTGGAAAAGATGAAAGGATTAATCTAAATTTAGGTTAATCAAAAAGGCTTTTTTATAAAAAGCTTTTTTTTAAAAAAAAAGAAATATTAAATGGGGGCCAAAAAATTTTTACTCCGTGGTTCTGCCGTCGAAATAAACCACTACAGGACACAAATTTTAAAAATCTGCTACTATTAAAAGTGTCTCGCATTAGGAAAATGTATATTTTCTAAGTGAGGGGCTGAGCATTAATAATTTTTGAGTGAGGGGTTTATTTACTTCTTTCTCATTTTCTTCCTTAAAAAAGCCGGTATTTCCAACTCGTCTTCAAAATAAAAATCCGATTCGCTTTTTTTCCCTTTCTCTTTTTTTTCATTCTCTCCTTCGTCTTTATAAACAAACACTTTTCTCGCATCAACTGAACTTCCTTGCTTGTAATCTTGCTCTTCTTCTCCTTTTACCAAGCTTTGAATCGCAAAACCGTAATGGCGGGACCGGTTAAAACCGGCGGCAATTAAAGTTATTTTTATCTCATCCTTTAATTTATCGTCTATAACTGCGCCAAAAACGATTTTAGCGCGGGAATTTATTTGTTTGGTGATTATTTCCGCAATTTCATTAACTTCAACCATTTTTAAATCCGGAGAACCGGTGATTACAAAGATAACGCCGTCGGCTCCTTTGGCTGAAACGTTCATTAAAGGATTTTTTAGGGCGTTTTTAACCGCTTGATGGGCCCGGTCTTTACCCGAAGCCCGGCCAATGCCCAAAAAAGTATTTCCGGCTCCCTGAAGTATCGGCTTAATATCGGCAAAATCAACGTTGATTAGACCCGATACGTTTAAAATGTCAAAAACAGCCTGGATTCCTTGTTTTAAAACCTCATCGGCAATATTAAAAGCTTCCAGAATTGGGGTTGAACGATCAATGACCCGTAAAAGTTTGTTGTTGGAAATAGTAATCAGAGCGTCAACCCGATTAGCCATCTTTTTTAAACCCTGCTCGGCAATTAATCTTCTTTGCAGTCCCTCAAAAGTAAATGGTTTGGTAACAATGGCAATAGTTAAAGCCTTGGTTTGACTAGCTAAATCGGCAATTAAAGGACTAGCTCCCGTCCCCGCGCCTCCTCCAAAGCCGGCGGTAATAAAAATAATATCGGCGTTTTTCAAAACCTCTTTAATTTCCCGGGTATTCTGTCCAGCCGCTGCCTGCCCTAATTCAACATCTCCTCCTGTGCCCAATCCTTTGGTTAGGACTTTGCCGATTCTTATCTTTTTAATAGACTCTGCCAGAGATTGCAAGGATTGGCTGTCTGTATTAACGGCAATATACTCTATATTAGGAATCTTTGCCTCAGTCATCCGTTGAATGGTTGAACAACCGGCTCCGCCGACCCCAACCACTTTTATTCTTGTATAGGCAACTGATGACCTACTTTTTGAGCGATTTTTTTGCCTGACCATAAAATACACTATCAACTAATAACAAATATCTCCGCCAGAGGCGGAGATTTTTTATTATGGCATCAAATTTTTAAACCATTTTTTAATCTTTAATCCCACTTTGGGAATGACTCTTGATCTGGTCCTTGCACCAACTGATTTTTGTCCCCATAAAATTAAACCAACAGCGGTGGAAAAACTTGGATCAAAAGCCTTGTTTATTCCGCTGATAAACCCTTGAGGAATACCCAAAGAGGCGGGCATTTTAAAAACCCTCTTAGCCGTCTCAACCAAACCGTCTAATCTTGCCCCGGCCCCGGTCAAAACCGCTCCGGCCGGCAATTTACCGTTACGATCAATGCAAACCAATTCTTTATCAATCATTTTAAAAATTTCTTCGCACCTAGCTTCAATAATTTTGGCCACTTCTTTCTGCGAAATCATGCCTGATTCCTTTTCGTCTAAATCTTTTAAGTTTATAATTAGTTCAAAG
>CAZCKV010000027.1:0-8153 GCA_964499385.1 uncultured Gammaproteobacteria bacterium
AGGCAATTATATTGTGGTATTCGGCCTGTTTTTTTTTCTCGCCGCTTTCTCTGTCCGTCCAGAAACGATTGGTCGCCAGCCCAAAAGAGGTTACGCTTTGTCCTGAAGGGATAGTCCTTGTTTCGGGGTCTCGCGTAAGATTTCCCACAACAATGACTTTATTGATATTCATAAGCTTTCTCTTAAAGCGATACTAATTTACGAATGACATCCGAATACTACGAATTATTTTTATACACATTATTTATATGCATTCGTTGTATTCGTATGGTTAATTCACATCAATTCGTATCGCTAATTTATTATATTTTGAACAAATCGTCTATTTTTTCTCCTAACTCTTTTAAGTCAACTTTTCCATCTTTGCCGATATTCTCTTTTTTCATTTCATCTAACAGAGGCTTTTTGGCGATTCTTGCAGGTCGTTTCTCAATGGCTTTAATGATAAGGTGTCTTAAAATTTCGGGCATTAATTTCAAATTTTGATTAAATTCTTTCAATTTTTTGGCCTCCATTTCAAAGTTTATCAAAAGATAAAAACCGCGATAAGCCTTTTTAATAGAATACGACAGCTTTTTGTTCCCCAAATTTTCTTCTTTAACAATCTTCCCTCCAAAGCTTTCAATAAGTTTTTTTACTTTTTTTGAAACATCGGGCAGATTTTTTTCCGTTAAAGGAGCGGGGACAATGTATAATAATTCATACATATGTTAACGCTAAATTACTAATCATTTTAACATTTTGATATTTTAACATAACAGAAAAATAAGACAAGCCCCGCCGCTCTTAATAAGAATTTTTTCCTAGAATTTGGATGAAAAAATCTCAATTTCTCTCTAATCAGAATGATGATTCCGATTAAAGTGGCGGGACAAGTTGATATTTATTGTTGCCCGTGATAAAATTGAGACATGACGTATTTCTTTATATTAGGGAATAACCCGACTTTATCAATAGCCGAGATCATTAGTGTTGTTTCCGAAGATATTGATAAAATACAAGAAATTTCTTCTGAATTTTTGATATTGAAGACAAAAAAAAGTCTTGATGCAGATGACCTGCAAAAAAGATTAGGAGGAACAATTAAAATCGGGCAAATAATAGGAAAAACGGAATTAGACGCATCGGATTTGGCAGAAAAGATTATTGAGATTCTTCCACGTGGTTTTAAAAAAATATATTTTGGCTTCAGCGTTTACCCCGTTAGAAGTTTAAAAATTTATGGAGGGTCCAACCCTCCAAGAGAATTTAAAAACAAAAAAATAGAAGAAAGAATAAAAACGGTCGCCTTGGGAATAAAAAAGAATCTCAGAGAAAAAGGCATTTCTTCTCGTTGGGTCAGTTCAAAACAACAGGTTTTATCGTCAGTAATTGTTAAAAAAAACAAACTGCTAAACCAGGGGGCGGAAATAGTTTTATTGATTGGCAAAAACGAAGTTTTTTTAGGGAAAACATTAAGTTGCCAGGAATTTGAAGAATACAGTTTTTACGATTTTGCCCGGCCGTTTAGAGTCATTGAAAAAGGAATGCTTCCCCCAAAATTGGCGAAAATAATGATTAATTTGTCTTCTTGTTCGCCCCGCCAGGGGCGGGATAAGGTCCTTTTAGATCCTTTTTGCGGCTCGGGAACAATTTTACAACAAGCCGTATTAATGGGATATAGAAATGTTATTGGTACTGATAAAAGTAAAGAGGCCGTTGTTTATAGTCAAAAAAATCTGAATTGGCTGGTTGAAAAGCGAAAAACACGAGACAATAGGCCGGAAATACAAGTTAATATAAAGATCTTTCAGTGTGATGTGAGAGAGATTTCAGAAAAACTGTCTGTTAATTCTGTTGATTTTGTTGTTACTGAGCCGTATCTTGGTCCGCTAAGAATAACGTCCGACAACCAACAATCAATAATTGAGAATCTTTCAGGCTTATATGTCAGTGCTTTTAAAGAACTGAAGAAAGTTTTAAAACCCGGCGGAACAATGGTTGTTGTTTTTCCCGTGTATAATAAGTTACATTTTTTGCCAATTTTAGAAGAATTAAAAAAAATTGGCTGGAGAAGACAATCTTTACTGCCCGATTTTTTGTTAAAAAACAAAGTAATAAACATTACTGACAGACAATCAGTGATATATTCCCGGCCAAACCAGGTTGTTTTAAGAGAAATTTTAATTTTTAAATAAAAAATTTGATTTTTAAGCGATATGCGCATTGGCATAGACGCTCGATTTTATAGTCTGAAAGCGGGAATCGGGCGTTATACAGAAAAATTAATTGAAGATTTGGAAAAGATTGACAACCGCAATGATTATTTTGTTTTTCTGACAAAATCAGGGTTTGATCAATACTCTCCCGGCAATTCAAACTTTCACAAGGTCTTAGCAGACGACAGATGGTATTCTTTTAAAGAACAAATCTTATTTCCTTTCAGGTTGTATAAGGCGAAATTAGATTTGGTGCATTTTCTTCATTTTAACGTTCCTCTTTTGTATTTTGGCAAATTTGTAGTGACAATCCATGATCTAACTCAAAGGAATTTAACCAAAGAATCCTCAAAATTGCCGTTTTTATTTTTTTATTTCAAAAAATTATTATATTTCTTGGTTATCAGACGCTCTTTAAACAGGGCGGAGAAAATTATCGCAGTTTCCAATTTTACTAAAAAAGAAATTGTTAAATATTATAAAATGGACCCTAAAAAAATCATTGTTATTTATGAATCCGCCTAAAAAACCCTATTTATTGTATGTAGGCAATGCTTATCCTCACAAAAATTTAGAGAGATTACTCCGGGCTTTTAAGATTGTTTTAAAAAGAAAACCGGATTTATGTCTGGTTTTAGTCGGAAAGATTGATTATTTTTATAAAAAACTAAGAAAAAAGGTTGAAGAGTCGGGTCTTGAAAATAAGGTTGTTTTCACTAGTCGGGTTTCTAACAAAGAATTGAAGCAACTTTATCAAAATGGCTTGGTTTATGTTTTTCCTTCTTTATCAGAAGGATTTGGCTTGCCTGGATTAGAAGCAATGAAGCAGGGATTGCCGGTTGTTTGTTCAAACCAAGGTCCTTTACCTGAAATTTACGAACAAGCGGCAGTTTACTTTGACCCAAAAAATATTGAAGAAATGGCAGAAGCAGTTTTAAGAGTAATAATTGACCGGAATTTAAGAGAAGATTTAAAAAGGGTTGGTCAAAATCAGATTAAGAAATACTCTTGGCAGAGATGTGCCCAGGAGACCTTAAAGGTTTACAAAAACCTTTTATAGACATGAGGATTTATGTCCGATCCTCCATAAGTCTATGGATATTTAGCGATGACCAAAGGACATAGCTAAATATCTGTTTTACGACGCAAGAATTGCTTTTAACAGAGCGCTTTTTTGTTTTTATCCTGTTTTATAATTAAAATACCTTGATTTATATACAATAATAATTTAATTTCAAGGTTCTGCGAGGACATTCGGCTGAGCGGTTCGACCGTCCTGAGCGACTCACCGCCGAAGGGCTCAGTCGAAGCCCAAAGCGAGCAGGTTCTTATAATATTATTACAGTTTTTCAGTTCCAATCATTTTCGGCTTAAAATCTTCGTCTAATGATTCTGGCATAGCCCGGATTAATTTTGGCAGCCTTTCTACATAATGATACCGCCATTTTTTCTCTTGCTCAAAAAAGTCTTTTTTCCATTGATTAAACTGTTTTTCTTTTAATCCGTATAAACGGCCATCAAAAGCTGGAATAATGATTTTTTTAATAACTTCTCTTCTCCGGACTAATAAGAGAGCTTGATGTCGCCACAATGAGGGTTTTTTTTGATCTTGATACTTATATTCATAAACAGGTTCTTTTAATCCTAAAGTATTTCGCACGGCAAAAACTAAACCTTTATTATTATAATGCATTCTAAGCTGAAAAACCGCTACTTTTTGATTAGTTCTATTGTAATTTACCCAGCCAAAATAACCTTCGCTGGTAATTAAGCCGGCAATAAAGTCTAAAGAAAGTTTTTTAGTATTTGTAATCTCTGGAATTTTAGCCATGAATTTTATAGATTAGGAGGCATACGTTCGTTGGGGAACATTATGTTGTTCTGTATAACATTATAAGTGAATAGATTAGTGGGTCAAGTGGATATCTTTTATATTTTAACTTACTATTTTAGGGTCGTAAAACATCATTTTTTTCGCAAATATCCTTCGATTATCGCAAAATATGTCTTTTTGCAAACATTCTTCGGTTGACCCTTCACCCAACCTTTGGTTAGTTAATACTATTTTAATTTGAGGGTCCTTACAGAAAATACAAAGCATGAGAAGCCCATGAGAAGCTGAGCTTCTAAAGTTTTCTAAAATTTTTCTAAAGTTCAAGTTCGTTCTCAATGTTACCATGTTGTAATGTTACAATGTTACAATGATTACTGGGGTTGACATTTAAAAATTTAAAGATATATTAAAAAATATGACTTTTTTTTATATTCTTATCAGCGTAATTTTAGTTAGTCTACTCTCATTTATAGGGGTTTTTTTTCTTGCCTTGAAAAGAGAATTCTTAAATAGATTTTTAGGAGTGTTTGTCAGTTTCGCCTGCGGTGCTCTTTTAGGCGGCGCTTTTTTCCATCTTTTGCCCGAATCAGTGGAGCAACTGGGGGAAAGTTCTTTTGTCTGGATAGTAATTTCTTTTCTTTTTTTCTTTATTCTGGAGAAGTTTCTTCATTGGAGGCATTGCCACAAAGATCACTGCGACGTTCACGCTTTTACCTATCTTAATTTAATCGGGGACGGAATTCACAATCTGATTGACGGGGCCATTATTGCCGCCGCTTTCTTAACTGATTTTTCCATTGGCGTAAGCGCGACTTTAGCCATTATTTTCCATGAAATTCCCCAGGAAATAGGGGATTTTTTTATTCTTATTTACGGCGGCTGGAAAAGAAAAAAAGCATTGATATTTAATTTTATCTCTGCTTTAACAGCCATTTTCGGGGCTCTGTTAATATATTTTTTTTCAAAACAGGTTTCAGGATTAATTCCTGTTTTACTTCCCTTTGCCGCCGGGAGTTTTATTTATATCGCCGCCGCAGACCTTATTCCCGAACTCCATAAAAGAAAGGGCGTTTCAGGGTCAATTATTCAGTTTTTGGCCCTTGCCGCAGGCGCGCTTTTAATGTGGTTATTATAAATTTTTGGTTGATGAATAAATAATATTCTATGGCGTTATTGGCGATATTGATCAGTCACCTTTTTTTTTTGTAAAAGCCCTTAACTTCCTTTAATGGACTCGGAGACAGAATAATGTAGACAAACTAGTGCCATATTTTTACTTTCTAAATTTTTTAATATACCAATCTAAAACGATTGGAAAATCTTTTTTGAATTTATTTTTATCCTTTTCAACCATCTGTTTTACTGTACTTAAGTCAAACCAAAATAAATTATCAATTCCATTTTTGTCGTAATTATTTATTTCGCCGTCGTGGATTAACTGATATACTTTCATAAAACAGTTAACACCTTCTTCCAGAGTTAATTTTCCTAATTCAATTAACTTTACATCTACGATTCCTAGCTCTTCTTTTAATCCTCGAATTGCAGCGTCATAATAATTTTCTCCGGCTAAGACATGTTCGCCACAAGAGAAATCAAAACATCCAGGAAAAATTTTTCTATTCATTGATCTTTTAGGTAAAAGTAATTTACCTTTAGTGTTAAAGACAAAAATGTTTACAACTCTAACATTATGTTCTAATCCTCTTTTCCAAATACTCTCCCTTGTATCTTTATCAATAACATTATCATTTTCATCAACTATGTTTAAATATTCTTCTACTGAGTTTTCAGTGCCCATATTAATTTCAATCTTATATAATTAGATTTAAATTCCGTCTCTCACCTTTATGAACCGAGAGAGATTTAAACTCCCAACTTCAGTCCCATACTTATATGGACCTAGGCAGAATCGAACTGCCGTCTCCGCAATGCGAATGCGGTGTATTACCACTATACTATAGGCCCTTTTTTTTCAATTTATTTTTCAAAGATTCGTCCCAAGGATAGATAATCCAAATATCTTTTATTTTATGGACAAAACAATCCGGTTTGATTTTAGATTTTGGCTCGTAATGAAGAGTGGCAGACGTTGTTTTATTCTTCCCTTTTTTAAGGAAGTCAACGGACGCCAACAGGGTTTCTCCGGTGTCAGCTTTTTCGTCAACTAAAAGAACGCGATAATTTTTGATTTTATTTCCCGGGGTAGAAATTTGCTTTAATTTTCCCCTTACCCCGGGTTTTAAATAATAGTTATAGCCGATAACGTATATTCTTTCAATGTTTAACAAATAGGACAAAATAGTGGCCGGAATTAATCCTCCCCGGGAAATGGCTACCAGACAATCAAATTTTTTTGACTTTAACTTTTTAGCCAAGAACAAACAATCTGCAATCAGATTTGACCAAGAATAAAATTGTTTTTTAAGCATAGGAAATTTAAGTGCTCCCGGCTGGATTCGAACCAGCAACTTCTTCGTTAGGACCGAAGCGTTCTATCCATTGAACTACGGGAGCAGGGAATTTAAGATTTAAGATTTTAGATTTTAGATTTAAAACCAGTTGGAGCGGTTTTAAACTTGCCCTTCCGACTTGTCCCCCGAAGCCTTGGCAGAGGGGGAAGCTCAAATATAAATTGAGCGCCCGGCCTTCGCAGTCGAGGCGGCCGCTTCGGCGGAGTAGACTAGGAGGGAACTACGGGGGCTCAGGTTCTGGCGGGATTTCAGCCAAAGGATGATCCGTTCAATTATTTTATAATTAATTCGCTAAGCTTGACGAGAAAATCTGTTTTGAGATTGATCAAATTCAAGACAATCAAAATAACAATGATGACCGACAAGATAATAATTGTTTTCTTTAAATCTTTTTTTATATTTTTTTGTTCCGTTTCCATAAGTTTGCAAATTACCACTTTATTTTAGGCTTAAAAAGTCTTTTGGTCAACCTCGTTAGAAAATTCGCCTCTCCACCAAAATATTATCAATAGAACTTTTTATTTTTCAATTAACTCTTTTGGTGTGGGAGTAAAATAATCAATTATAACTTTCTAATGGGTTTAACCTCCGCATTATGGAGATTTAAGAAAAAGGCGTTCCTATTTAATTATGGAACGCCTTTTAATGTTTCAGTTGAGGACGCGAAATGCGCTGTAAAAACGGCGCGGGAGAATTTTTCAGTCATCGGTACGATATGTTCCTCCCAAGACATCATATCATACCTCTTCGCTTTACGAAAACTTTCCCGAAACCAAGGCGTGCGTTCATAAGGAAAAGATGGTTGAATAGGTCCCGTTCTTTTCGTCCGCCCATTGCCATAAAAAAACAGAAATAAATACGCTTATCTGGGCAGAAGACAAAGACAGGGACCGGTAAATAATAAGCGAAGACGATGAAATCTTTAAAAGATTTGAGAAAAGAACTAAACATAATTCCTCCTTTTTTATGATTTAATTTTAACACCCAGGAATTTATTGTCAATGGATTATTGTCAACTGTTTGTTTTTCCGCCGCCCGGCGCCAAGTTCGCAAAAAAATTCCCTTGGATTTTTAAATATCCAAGGGATAACAATTGTCAAATCAGAGAAGTGATAATTAATTGTTTACTCTGCGCAAGTTTTTCTAGGAAATTTTACGCAATTTTTTTTGAGAACTCCGGCACTGCCATGCAAAAATTATATTCGGCGTACCATAGAGATTCATCTTTAAGCTCAAACACAAACTCCTTAATTGTGTCATTGGAATTAATGCCCGTACAAAGAACAAAGAATTTTTTCTTGTCTCTAAACAAGACAAAAGTGTTAAGATTTTTTTTGCACAGCCATTTTTTCTTTTCTTCCAAAATTTTTTTTATTTCGGAATGGCTGTTTGCGAGACAAAACGAGTCTAGGTCTCTTGAAAAGTGCTTAGAGAGACTTGTAAATATCTCTTTAAATGTTCCGTTTTTTGTCAGTTTGCAAAGATAAATTGCCACGATTTTGCGCTTGCGCCGCTTAAAAAAGATCCGCAATACAATAATAGCCGCGGTAACAGACAGACTACTAAGCAGAATAGTTGTTCCCATAGTTCAGTTCCTCCTTTTTTTGTAAAGATTATTTTATTGTTTTTATAATTAAATTACCTTAA
>CAZCKV010000028.1:0-8145 GCA_964499385.1 uncultured Gammaproteobacteria bacterium
AATTGACAGTTTTTTTTATCCTATTGAGAACGTGTTAAGCTTTTTTTACTTGTACTGCGGCTTGACCTTTTGGAGTATCACTTACTTCAAAGGTAACTGCGTCACCTTCTCTTAGGTCACTGAAGTTAACATCAACCAATTCATTGGCATGAAAAAATAAATCTTTTTCGCCGCCGTCTTGGGCAATGAAACCAAAGTTTTTATCGGTTAATTTTTTGATTGTTCCCTGCATAAATGTAGAAATTAAATTAATTAGTAGGTAGTAATAAGCAGAAATTCGACTTCGTTTCTACATTTACTATCCAATGTTGAAATTTTTTAATGGGTTTAAAAAATATTCAATGCAATAAGCATAGCATAGAATAAATTTTTTATCAAGCTAAAAAAGACCGACACCTGTATCCGAATTTCTGACATTGACAATTAAGCGCTTTTGTTTAAATATATTAATATGCCAGCCAAAAGAATAAGCATAGACAACGCCAAGAAAAACAAGCTTTTTTATTTTGTTGCCAATGCAATTGTTTTTCGTGAAAGTGACAAACGCTGCCTTATTTTAAAAAGAGACAAAAGGGAAAAGGTTCATCCTGAAAAATACGGCACTCCCGGGGGCAAACTTGAATGGGGAAATTTGGACATCAACCACCCCACAAGGATGAACGGCGACGTTCTTGATTATGAAAATTCCGTGGAAGATTTATTAAAGAGGGAAATTTTAGAAGAGGCAGGAATAGAAATTTATAATGAACTGCTTTATATCAACAGCGTTGCCTTTATAAGACCAGACGAAATTCCGGTTATATTGGTAAAATTTGCAGTCAGATATAAGAGCGGAGAAGTGAAACCTGAAAAAGGCGGGTTTACGGACTATGTCTGGGTTAATAAAGAAGAGGTTAAGAATTTTGACTGCATCAAAGGCGTTGAAGAAGAAGTGGCACAGACCATAAAATTATTCGAGTAATTTTCATAGTGGTTTTTATGAAATATGACGTGGCAATAATTGGCGGCGGACCGGCGGGAATGATGGCGGCGGGAAGGGCCGGGGAAGCCGGTTCCAGTGTTATTTTGCTTGAAAAAAACGAGAATCTCGGAAAAAAACTTTTAATCACCGGAAAAGGAAGATGCAACATCACAAATAAAAAGGACAAACCGCGTGAGATTGTAAATAAATTCGGGAAAAACGGAGAATTTCTTTTTTCTTCGCTTTATAAATTCGGAGTTGACGACGTCATTGATTTTTTTGAGAATCGCGGCGTAAAAATAAAAGTGGAGAGAGGGGGTAGGGCGTTTCCCTTGAGCGACAGAGCGCAGGACATTCTTGACGCGCTCATTGATTATTTAAGGGAATCAGGAGTTGAAATAAGAATGAATGTCAGGGTAAAGGAAATGATAAGCGGAAATAATAGGATTGAAAAAATTATTCTTACTAACAAAGAAGAAATAATCGCTGATAAATTTGTCGTTTGCACCGGTGGAAAATCATATCCCGCCACCGGTTCCACAGGAGACGGATACAAATGGCTTAGGAAATTGGGACACACAATTATCAATCTTTCACCGTCACTGACCCCGGTCACAGTGAAAGAAAAAATTGTAAAGGAACTTGAAGGATTAACTCTAAAAAATGTTGAAATCAGCGTTTATCAGAACGGAAAAAAAATTAATTCAGGATTCGGCGAAGCAATTTTTACCGCTGATGGAATGAGCGGGCCGGTTATCCTTGATTTGAGTAAAAAAATAAATCAAAGAACCTTAAACGTTATTCGGATTGATTTTAAGCCGGCATTGAGTTTTACGAAACTTGACAAAAGAATTCAAAGAGATTTCCAGCAAGCAAACAATAAGATGTTTAAGAACAGCCTCAATAGGATTTTACCGCAAAAACTCATTCCGGTTATAATAAAACTTTCCAATATTAGTCCGGATAAAAAAGTCAATCTTGTTACCAGGGAGGAAAGGAAAAAATTGTTACATCTTTTGAAGGAATTTGTTTTAGAAGTAAAAGGGCTAGTCGGATATAATAAAGCGATTGTTACCGCGGGTGGGGTAAGATTAAATGAAATTGATTCAAAAACCATGAAATCGAAATTGATTGACAATTTATACTTTGCTGGTGAAATTATTAATCTTGACGGGCCGACAGGTGGATATAATTTGCAAATGTGTTGGAGTACCGGCTATGCCGCCGGCGAAAGCGCCGGTAAGAAAAAATTATAACTTTTTAACAGGACAAAAACAAAGAATCGGAATAAATAAAAAATCCCGTTATAAAACGGGATTTTTTATCAAGGATAAACTATCCTAGCGTTCAAACCTTTGAGATCTTTTTTGGAACCAGCAGTCGCGGCAATAAATTGGCCGGTCAGGAGCCGGTTCAAAAGGAAGTTCAGTTATTTCCTTTCCGCATTCAGAGCACTTCCAGTTTCCCTGAGTCATTTTCCGGGGCTGGGAGTCTCTTCCTCTGTCGTCTCTCTGGTAATTAGTTCTTCGATTTTCCATATACATATATAGATTGCTTATGCTTTAAATAAAAGCGACCTTTTTACTTTTAAGCCGCTTTACTTTTTTAAAGGCACAATTTGGATTGGGCTTAATTAAGATAACGACTTACAAAGTTGCCCCTATTATAAGGGATATTTAAAATAAGTCAATAGGGGGAGAGGGGGCTTGACATTTTCTTTTTAATGGAGTACAATTAAAGCAGATTAAACAGAGAAAGGAACCATTGACAAAAGAGAATTTTTCAATTAGTTAGGAAGTTAGTCGGCTTTCTAATTTTATAAATTTGTTTTTTAAAAAAAACATTATGAATATTTTTGAACGAGGATTTTTAAAAAAAGATGCTGAAATTCCCAAAGAAGAGAAGAAAATAGAACAAGAGTCCGGAAAAGAAGAGAAAGAATCTTTGGAAGACGAAGTTTCCAAGAAAGAGTTGATGCAATCTTTAATGATTAAAAAATTGGAAGCCATGCTTGATGAACTTGATAAAATAAAGAACAACAAGTTCCAGTGCGGGATGATTGGTGAAAATGTACTGAATAGAAAAATTAACATGGTAAAAAACTTCATAGAAAAAGTTAAGTCGGGCGAATTTGTTGATTTAGAGAGTGTTAAAAGCCATGTGCAATATGCCAGAAATGTTGATGTTAGGTATTTGGACGAGGCGAAAACAATTAAGGCGCCGAAACGGCCGGATAAAGGTTATGAGGATCGCATGGGCGGCGTCGGCGTCGACGTATAAAAAGGTGATTTAAATTCCGCTTTCACAAAAGGGTTTTTATCGGTGTAACCAAAGTTTTTTTAAAAAAATTTGTAAAAAGGCGGTCTTACCCCGCCTTTTTACGATCTGGACAAATCTCGGGAATTATGCCTTAATGTAAAGGAGAATTAAAAAGGCAGCAGATAATTAAATTTTGTGTTTAAAAAGATAACAACATTTTCGGTCGTTATAATTCCCGTTTTCCTGATTTTACATTTCTTGGGATGGTGGAAAGGTTATTATGATTTAAACGGTTATGATAAGTTAGTTCATTTTTTAGCCGGCGCTGGCGTGGTTTCGGTCGTTTTGTGGATTTTGGAAATCAGGAAAGTTGAAACAATAAAAAAGCAATTAATATCTTTGATTATTTTGTTTTTTATCAGCGTTTGCTGGGAAATTCTTGAATATTCATCTTATCACTTTATTGGCCGGCAAGAAATAGATTATTCGCAAACGGGTTGGCTGGACACTTTGGGCGATTTTACGGCCAATTTCACCGGAGCGACCGTTATCTTAATCTGGTTATATTTTCAAGAGAAAAAATAGAGAATAGATCTGTTGTTTTTAAAATAATTATGGTATAGTATAATGGTTATCAAGAGGAAAAGGGCTTTGCCTGAAGATTTTATTTTAATAAAAAAATGCAGCCAAAAATCATCGTTATATGCAACCGCAAAGGAGGAACAGGCAAAACAAACGTGGCCGTCAACTTAGCGGCTTATCTTTCATCTTTCGGCAAGAAAATCCTTTTGATTGATTTGGATCCGCAGGCTAATGCAAGTTCCGGTTTGGGAGTGGAAAACAGAACTCAGGGGATTTACGAAGCCATGAGCCGGCAGATCCCCCTAAGTTCAAGCATTATGCCCGTACGAAACAATTTTTGGTTGATTCCGGCCAATGAAAACTTAGCCGGCGCCGACATTGAAATGGTAGACTTGCCTCAGAGGGAGTTTGTTTTAGCAAAGACCATTGACGACGTTTTGGCGGAAAAATCGGGTGAAAATTTTGATTATGTCTTTATTGACACGCCGCCGTCATTAAGTTTGTTGACAATCAACAGCTTGGTGGCGGCCAATCAGGTTTTAATTCCGGTTCAGGCGGAATATTACGCTTTAGAAGGTTTGGGTCAACTTTTAGAGACAATTAAATTAGTCAAAGAAAACTTAAAACCGAATTTAGGCGTTTTGGGAGCCGTGATTACCATGTATGATGGTCGCGGCCGGCTTTCCGAAGAGGTGTGGGAAGAATTATATCGGCATTTTCCTCATTATATCTTTCGCACCATCATTCCTCGGAGCATCCGTCTGGCCGAAGCTCCCAGTTATGGACAGACAATATTAGAATACGCTCCAAAATCAAAAGGAGCAAATGCGTATAAGAGACTGGCGCAGGAGTTTCTTGTCAATAACAAATTTAAGAATTAAAATTTTATTATGGCTTTAGGACGCGGCCTGGGGTCTCTAATCCCGGCCATGACAATAAAAAGAGCGAACGAAGAAATTTTAGTGGAAACAGGAGAACAGGTTTTACAGATTCCCATTAATCAAATTGAGCCTAACCCGGAGCAGCCAAGAAAGAATTTTTCGCATTTGGAAATGGAAGAACTGATTGATTCCATTCGCGAATGCGGAATCATCCAGCCTTTAATTCTAACCAAGATTGATTCAAATCAATACCAGATAATCGCCGGGGAAAGACGTTGGCGGGCGGCCAAAGTTTTGGAATTAATAACGGTTCCGGCTATTATCCGTTCAGTTAAAGACAATGAAAAACTGACAATTTCTCTTTTAGAGAATATCCAGAGAAAAGATCTTAACGCCATGGAAAAAGCCAAAGGATACCAGCATTTGATTGACGAGTTTAATCTTACTCAGGAACAGATTAGTAAAAAAATAGGCAAGTCCCGGTCGAGTATTGCCAACACCTTGCGGCTTTTGACTTTGCCGGAACAAATTCAAAAGGCAATTGAACAGGAAAGAATAACCGAGGGTCATGCCAAAGCCCTGCTTTCAACCGACAACGAAGAAAAACAAAAAGCTTTGTTAAAAAGAATTTTAGGATTAGGCCTGACAGTCCGGGAAACGGAGAAAATAACCGCTGGCAAAAGGATAAGAAAAAGAATTGAACTGGACCCCGATATATTAAACAAAGAAAAAGCTTTAAGCGAAGCTTTAGGGACAAAAGTGAAAATTATCAGGAAAAACAAAAAAATCAAGGTCGTTATAGAATTGTATCAAGACAAAGAATTAGATGAATTAATTAAAAGAATAATAAAAAAGTAATAACTCGGGCTTTCGCCCCGCGGCATTCGTTTTTGCCACGCCCTCAGAATTTTACTTTGTCTTTATATTTAAAACAAACTACATCTCTTGAGTAAAATTTGTTCGGGTTTAAAGCCTCGCCCTACTTCCTCGCAAAAGTATTAAAGCAAAGTTTATGTTCGTCAGCAGGGCTCTGGAAACGGCAAAATCCGAATACTGTGTGACAGTCCCTTACTTTATTTTGTTAAAATGTTCTAATGTTAAAATGCCTGCCCCGTAGTGAACTTGTTCTACTACTGGGTTAAAATGAATTTTATATGGTTGTAGAAATCAAAAGAAAACAAAACGAGCCCCTGAACGTCTTCCTCAGAAGGTTTAGCGAGCAGATGAAGCGCAGCGGAGTGGTTAACAAATACAAAGAAAAAAGATTTTACGTTAAGCCGAAAAGCAAAAGATTGAAAAAAAGAAGCGCTTTAATGAAAAAGGGGAGGACAGAAAAGATGAATTTTTTTAAGAAAATCGGTAAAATTAAGTGACAGTAGGAATTTCAGGCGTTTAAGCAAGCAGGTAATTAAGTCCATCACTTTTTGGCGCAAGTATGCCTGCTTTCACAGGTCGTAGCCTGTTTCGGCAAGGCGAAGGCCTGCGGCTCGTAAGTGGCATTGTTAACAACCTAGTGAAACTTAACAATTAACAATTAACCAATTATGATTTTATTAGAGCGTATAGAAAAAGATTTTAAACAGGCTCTACAACAGAAAAAAACAGAAGATTTGGAGGTTCTTAGAGGTTTGAAAACCGCTTTACACAACAAGGAAATTGAATTGCGGTCCCAAAAAAAAGAAATGACTGACGAGATAATTTTTGAACTCGTGCAGAGAGAAGTAAAAAAGAGAAGGGAAGCGGCTGAACTGTACAAAAAAGGAAAGAGGGACGATTTGGCGGAAAAAGAAGAAAAAGAATTGAACATTTTAAATAAGTACTTGCCAGAACAACTTTCAGATGATAAAATAAAGGAAAGAGTTCTCAAGGTAATTAAAGAAATGGGCCCGGTCGGACCGCAGGATTTTGGCAAGGTTATGAGCAAGGTTATGTCCCAGATTAAGGGCCAGGTACAGGGAAATAAAGTGCGTGAGATAATTGAGAAGCAACTGAGGAGTTGTGAGGAGTTTGACTCCTCAAATTTCTCCTCAAATTTTCCTCAAATTTAACCCATAGATACTAACCTCGATAATTCAAAACTCAAAAGTTAAAAGTCAAAAGTTCAAGTTAAAAGTCAAAATTATTTCAGTTTTGAATTTTGAATTGTCATTTTGCATTTTGATTTTTGCATTTTGAATTAAAATAAAAACATGAGAAACGTTTTAAAAACACTATTTTTTCTGTTTATAGTTTATAGTTTATTGTTTATAGTCGCGCCTTCGGCACAGGCTCAAGCACTTGGTAATGAACAATTGACAAATTTTAGTCAGGCGGCCGGCTATGGAGAAGCGTCATTACCGCAGGTAATCGGCCGCATTATTAAAATCGCTTTAAGTCTCTTGGGATTAGCCGCCGTGATTATTATAATCGCCGGCGGTTTTATTTGGATGAGTTCTGGAGGGAATCCTGAAAAAATAACTAAAGCGAAAAAAGTCATTACCAGCGCTTTGATTGGACTTTTAATTATTGTTTTCGCCTATGCGATGGTCAGTTTCATCATGGGCAAACTGGCAGGAGTGACCGGAATCGGTTCAGAAAACGGCGAAGGGTGCACTTCCGGTCTTTGTTGCGCAACCGGTTTACGATGTAGTGTTGATGGAAGATGTAATATTTCCGATTCAAGTTGTTCTCTACCCTCAGACGCGTTTAGAATTAAAAAAATTGAAACTGCGCATGGAGGACTGGAGCAGAATTATCATCAAGATGTCTACCTTTGCTCTGCGGTTCAACCCATTTTTAATAGTGCTGTTGATAGTGATGTAATACAAGATTTAAGTAACAATGGAGGGCTTAGAATTGAATCAGGGGGAGATCACATGTCAGGCTTTTGGAACGTTAGGGAAAATGTGCTTATCTTTAAACATAATGATCTTTTTGTAGAAAATACTACTTATCAATCTTATTTTCCAAAAGCGATTTTAAACACCCAATCAAAAATATTGCAGCAGTGTTTGGCTGCCGGCGGTTGTGTTGAAACCGGCAGTTATTTTATTTGGACATTTAATACAGGCGACACAGTTGATGATATTCCACCGGAAATTAATTCTACTTATCCTATTTTTGACACAGAAGACCCAGATTATCCTGATCAAAATATTTCCCGTGGTTCCAGTATTGAGGTTTCTTTTTCTGAATCGATTGATGTAACCACGGTCGCAGATGAAAATAATCATCCTTTATCAGCCAATATTTGGGTAGCAGAGCTGGATGGAGAAAAGGGAAGTGTTGTTCAAGTTTTACCTTCAAATAATTTTAGAATAAATAGCAATGGAAACGGGTTTAGGATGTATTTAGAGGACGGCCATCTTTTTAATAGTTTTAGTTGGTATCGGATTCATGTAGAAGGGATAGAGGATCTTTGCTTAAATATTATGGAAGAGGCAATAGAATGGGAGTTTCAGACCAATGATCAAGCTTCAGGGA
>CAZCKV010000029.1:0-8063 GCA_964499385.1 uncultured Gammaproteobacteria bacterium
TAGGGCACTCTGAGGATTGGAAGTGGAAATTAAAATGAGCCAGCACGAGCCGGCTCATTTATAAAGATTAATTTTAAGTTTTTCAGCGTAATCCAATATAAAATCGGCAAAATCACCACTATTATTCCATCTGAGCAATGCCCTCCTTTTGTTCTCCTTAAATCCGAGGTCTACAAGATAATAAGCGGAACTCCAAGTTGCATCTTCAATAGAATGAAATAAGTCTCTTCTACCATCTCCATCGGCATCCATAGCGTACTTTATATAAATCTCAGGACTAAACTGAGGAATTCCCATGCAACCGGCTCGGGAAGATGGAATATTAAAAATACTCATCCCTAATCCCTTTAATTCCTCTTCATAGAGAATAATGAGCTTTACAAGCCATTCTTGAGAGCGTTTCACCCTAATCGAACCTTCTTCACCGTAGTAAATAATACTGTTTAGCGAACTAAAAGCATTATACTTTTTCCCAATATTTTCCCCAAAAGCACTTTCTATCCTGAAAAGAGCTACTATGTATTCTTTTTCTATGCCGGTTTCTTTTTCTACCACCTTTAGGAGTTTTCGATTGTTTTCAAGAAATTCTCTTCCCATGTTCACAGATTCCTCTTTCAAAAACTTCAAATAAATGTTATCGGTTGGACTGTCGTCGGACCTTTTTTCGTAGTCGAAAATTTTAATAATATTAAGATAGAATTCTACTTCCGGACTGGAAAATAAGGAATCGATTTCACTCTCGGTATATCCGAGATTTTTTATTCCTTCCACAGCTAACCTGTATTTTTCGAACTTCCAATACTCTTCTCTCTCCTGACACATCAAAACGGAAGTCACAATTAAAAAAGATGTCAAAACGATAACCTCTATTACTCTGTTCATAATACCCTCCTTTTTTAAAGTTAATAAATTGTAAAGAATTTTATGTAAAAATTGTAGCAGATTTTTAAGATTTGTCAACCGTGTGTACGAGATGAGTACATAGTTAACACTAATTTACTATAGAAGCCCGACTTCTATAGTACAGTATTTTTTAAAAATAATCTAAAAATTTTTGTAAGTTTTTTCCGAGTGCCTTTCTATGGCAAGGATATATTTTTTATTATCCTTTATTTGATAGATTATTCTGATTTTGCCTTTTCTGGCGCGAAAAATATCTTTTCGGCTTTTTAATTTTTGAATATTCAACGCCCCAAAATTGTTATTTTGTATTTTTTCCAAGACAGATTTAACTATTTCTTTTTCTTCTTTTCCGAGGCGGGATATGGCTTTGTCAATTTTATCCATACCGTTTATAATCTAGACAAAATATCTTTTATTTCTATGCCGCCTTTTTTGATTTTTGTAAAATCCGCAACCGTCTCCCAATTATCATATTCTCCAGTTAGGGGAGTGATTTTAAAAATTGGCTTTGACTGTTTTACAACAATAAAAGAATGACCCTTTTTTACCTTTTGAGCGTATTGAGACATTTTTTGTCTTAATTCTTTAAGTCCAATAATATTTTCCATATTTTTATGTTAATAGTTATATTTAAAGTTTAACCAAAGTTTAACTTTAAGTCAACCATAGAATTGTGGAAAACCTCCGATGTTTGAAGCCCGGTTGAACCCACTTACTCTTCTAATAATCGTTAAATATGGTATAATATAATCAAATTACCTTTATGAAAATTTTGGCCATAGATGCCGGAAGCAGGTATGCGGGTCTTGCTTTGGCTGACGACAGAATAAAAATAGCTCTGCCTTATAAGGTTTTGGAAATAAAAAGCCAGGATGTTTTATTTGAAGAATTGAAAGAAATTGTCAAGCAGGAAAAAATAGAAAAGATTGTTATTGGCCAGCCGATTGGTTTATCCGGAAGACAAACAAAACAAACGGAAATTATTAATCAATTTATCAAAGAAGTCAAAGAACAGATAGAATTACCCGTAGTTGTCATAGACGAGAGATTAACCAGCAAGATGGCTGACAAATTATTGTCAGACAACAAAGAAAACCATGCAGTCGCGGCCAGTATTATTTTGCAAAATTATTTAGACAAAAAAGTATGATTTTTATATTTTTCTTATCAAGTTTTATTTTGAGCTTGGGTTTAACTTTTTTTATCCGTTGGCTGGCTTTTAAGTTAAAAATAGTTGACATTCCTGAAAAAAGCGAGAGAAAGATCCATAAAAAATCAACTCCTCTTTTAGGCGGTTTGGCTATTTTTTTGTCTTTTTTCCTTGTTTTATTCATTGTCAGACAGACACCTTGGTGGCCGGGAGATAAGGTTTTGGATAAACATTTATTCGGTTTGTTCATCGCCGGACTTTTTTTAATGGTCGGGGGATTTTTAGACGACAAGTATAGTTTGAAGCCCTCAAAACAGATTATCTGGCCGATTTTAGCCTGTTTAGCAGTTATTATCAGCGGAATCGGCGTCAAATATATTAATAATCCTTTTGGTCCCGGTTATTTATACCTTGACCAGGTGAAATTTGAAATCATCCGTCTCAATGGAGTCCCTTATTATTTCACTCCTTTGTCTGACTTTATTACTTTTATTTGGTTGATGCTTTTAATGTATTCTACTAAGCTGTTAGACGGATTAGACGGTTTGGTTTCCGGTCTGACAGTTATCGGAGCTTTGGTCATTGCCGGGCTTTGTTTCATCACCCAGTTTTTCCAGCCCGATGTCGGGACCATGGCTTTAATTTTAGCAGGAGCCGGTTTGGGATTCCTTTGTTTTAACTGGCATCCGGCTAAAATATTTTTAGGAGAAGGAGGAAGTCTTTTTGCCGGTTTCATCTTGGGCGTTCTGGCCATAATTTCCGGAAGCAAAGTGGCAACCGCGTTTTTAATTTTAGGATTGGCCATTATTGACCTAATCATCGTCGTTGTTCAAAGGATTTTTATAGAACGCAAATCGCCTTTTAGAGGAGACCAGAGGCATTTTCATTTCCGTTTGTTAAAAACAGGCATTCCCCATCGTTTGGTGGTGATATTTTATTGGCTAGTCGCTCTAATTTTTGGTTTAAGCGCTTTATTTTTGCAAACCAAAGGCAAGATTATCTCCCTTATTGTTTTAGTTATGCTGGGAGGAGGTTTGATTACTTTTTTCTCCTTTAAAAAAGAAAAAAAAGGCCAAGTTGACAATCGCTAAAATTGTAATATAATATCTATTATGGAAAACAAAAAACAGGAAAATTCTTCCCTTAAAAGCGACGAGGTCGTCCTTTTTGCCGAAACTAATTACCGCAACGTTCGGAAAAAGTTTGGCATTAAAAAAAGAGACCGCCGCCAGCATATGTATTTAGTGGGTAAAACCGGGGTTGGCAAGTCAACGGCTTTTGAAAATATGATTTATCAGGACATTCAGAGCGGACAAGGAGTGGCTATAGTTGACCCTCACGGAGAATTGGCGGAAAAGGCCCTGAATTTTATCCCCCCCAGCAGAATAAACGACACTGTTTATTTCAATCCCGCTGACGCCGAATACCCTTTTGCCTTCAATGTCTTGGAAAGAGTGGGACCCGAACACCGGCATTTGGTGGCCTCCGGCTTGGTGGGAGTTTTTAAAAAGATTTGGGCTGATTCTTGGGGCCCAAGATTGGAATATGTTTTAAGGAACACGATTTTAGCCCTGCTTGAATATCCGGGAAGCACACTTTTGGGAATAATGAGGATTTTAGTTGACAAGGAATTCAGAAAAAAAGTGGTTGACCGTTTGACGGATCCTGTAGTAAAGTCCTTTTGGGTTGACGAATATCCGAGATACCCTGAAAAATTAAGAGCTGAGGCGATTGCGCCCATTCAGAATAAAGTGGGTCAATTTTTATCCACCTCTTTAATCAGAAACATCGTCGGTCAAATAAAGGCAAAAGTTGACCTTAGACAAATTATGGATGAAGGCAAAATTTTAATAATGAACCTTTCCAAAGGGCGGATAGGCGAGGACGCCTCCGCTTTATTGGGAGCAATGATGATTACCAAGATTCAAATGGCGGTGATGAGCCGGATAGATATTCCTGAGAATGAACGCCGCGATTTTTATCTCTATGTTGACGAATTCCAGAATTTCGCTACAGATTCGTTCGCGGACATCTTGTCAGAGGCAAGAAAATACGGTTTAAACCTGATTATCGCTCATCAATACATCGGGCAGCTGATGCTGGAAAATACCCGGGTGCGGGACGCCGTTTTCGGCAATGTCGGGACAATGGTGGTTTTCCGGGTCGGGGCGGAAGATGCGGAATTTTTAGCCAAAGAATTTCAGCCCTGCTTTGACGAGACGGATTTAGTTGACTTGGACGCCTATAATATTTACGTCAAATTGATGATTGACGGCGTCACTTCAGAGCCTTTTTCCGCGGTCACTTTGCCGCCCCTTTTTAAATTAGAAGGAAACAAGGAAAAAATAATAAAAATTTCCCGCGAACGTTATGCTGAACCGAGGAAGATGGTTGAAGAAAAAATCGCCCGATGGAGCGGGGTTCTTGAGATTGGCCAGAGTTTACCTAGTCCGGAAACGGAAAAATACGAAGCAAAATGTGACAATTGCGGCGTGCCGGTTTATGTTCCTTTCATTCCTGACGGCGTCAGGCCGGTTTACTGCAAAAATTGTTTGAAAAATATCCGCCAAGGAAGGATAGGGCAGCAAGAAAAGGAAATTTCTTTAAAAGAGGCGATTAAAAGGGGTCCGACTTCTTTTAAGAGATAGCGGAATGAATATGAAGAAATTTTTATTATTCACTATTTCTTTATTACTTGGTCTTTGTTTAATTGTTTTGATTTGCCAAAAAATTGATTTAAGAGGCGTTTTTCTGCGTTTTGGATTTCTAACGTGGATTCAAATTCTCGTCCTTTTTCTTTTAACTTTTATTAAAATAATAGTTTGGGTCGTCCGTTGGAAAATGATTCTTAGGAGTATGGGGTTTTCTCAGTTGCCTTTTAGAAATTTATTCAGCGCTCGGTTGGGAGAAATAGCTTTTAGCCATTTAATACCGGGCGTTTTTTGGGGCGGTGAGCTCGTGCGTCTTTTTGCCTTAAAAAAGAACACCAAGGTTCCTTTATCCCAGGGTTTGGTTTCCGTCGTTTCCGAAAGGATCATTGAAATTATTTCATTCGGGATTTTCGCTTTTTTCGGGGTTTTGATTTTGATTTTCAGACAAAATCTGCTCGGCGCCCTTTTTTATATCCTCATCAGCGCCTTTTCCTTGATTGCATTTTTTTTGATTTTTAGATTATTAAAATCTGAAAAAATTTCCAGTTTGATAAAATTTCTTCATCTGGACAAGATAAAATTTTTCAGCCAAAGCAGCGCAATGAATTTAGTTGGAAAAGTGGGGTTCATTTGCGAAGAAATAATAAATTTCTTTAAAAATATGCCCCAAATTGTTTTTTGGGGTATAATTTTGTCTTGTTCTGGTTATATAATAGACGCCGTTCAGATAGTCCTTTTTGTCAGGTTTTTAGGGGAGCCGGTCGCTTTTGCCAATGCTATTTTGGTGAAAATTCTGATTATGCTTTCTTGGCTTGTTCCCATTCCCGCCGCCCTTGGGGTTTATGAAGGAATAAACGTTTTAGCTTTTCAGGAGTTTCAATTAACCGCGGAAACAGGGCTGAGCTTTGCTTTAATGACCAGATTGATTGATTTCAGTTTTGTCATCGTTGGCCTGTTAATCGTTATTTATTACCTCACTCATCATTTTTTCCAGATATCAAATAAGAATAATAGTCATATAAATTAAAATATGACGGCAGATGAAATTAGAAAAAATTTTATTGAATTTTTCAGGAAAAAATCCCATCAGGTCGTGGGGTCGTCTTCTTTGATTCCCGCCGACCCGACAGCCCTTTTTACTTCAGCGGGCATGCAGCAGTTTGGTCCCTATCTCAGCGGAGAGACCGAGTCTCCGTATAAACGGGCCTGTTCTACACAGAAATGTTTTCGGACTTCCGACATTGACGAGGTCGGCGATGAATTCCATCACCTGTTTTTTGAAATGCTGGGCAACTGGTCATTCGGGGATTATTTCAAAAAAGAGGCCGTTGCCTGGGCATGTGAGTTATTGGTTGACAACTGGCATTTGGAAAAAGACAGGTTATGGATAACAATTTTTAAAGGAGAAAAAGGCGTTCCCGGCGACGGCGAAGCGGAGAAAATATGGCGGGAGAACGGTATTCCTGAAGAAAAAATAAAAAAATTCGGTTCAGAGGATAATTTTTGGGGTCCGGTCGGTTCAACCGGTCCTTGCGGTCCTTGTTCAGAAATACATTATGACCGCGGCAAAGAATTCCAGAAAAAAAAATGCACCCTGCCTTTTTGCGGCCCTAATTGCGGCTGCGGCCGTTTTGTTGAAATTTGGAACCTGGTTTTTATGGAATACAATAAAACAGAGAAGGGAGAATACAAGAAATTGCCAGTGCAAAATATTGACACCGGGGCAGGTTTGGAAAGACTGGCCTGCGTTTTGCAAAAAAAAGAATCAGATTATGAGACAGATTTGTTCTTGCCCTTAATGGAGGAAATCAAGAAACTTTCAAGACAAAATGATTTCAATGTCAAAGCCGGGAGGATTGTTGCGGATCACTTAAGAGGAATTTGTTTCTTGATTGCCGACGGCGTTCTGCCAAGCAAAGAGGACAAGGGTTATATTTTGAGAAGAATTATCAGAAGGGCCATGAGATACGGCCGTTTATTGGGAATGACTAAGGACTTTTTAATTTCTTTGGCCAAAATTGTCGTTGATGAATACAAGGACGTTTACCCGGAGCTGGAAAAAGGACGCAATGACATTTTGACCATTATTCAGAAGGAGCAGGAAAAGTTTGAACAGACCCTGGGACAGGGATTAAAAAAATTCAACAACATCGTCAAGCTGTCCCTGAAAGGGAACAAACAATACCTTGAGCCGGAAGAGGTTTTTCATTTGTACGATACTTACGGCTTTCCTTTGGAATTAACCAAAGAAATGGCCAAGGAACATAATTTAAAAATTGACGAAGAAGAGTTTAAAAAGAAATTTAATCTTCATAAAGAAATTTCCCGTGCCGGGGTGAAAAAGAAGTTCGGCGGGGCAGGCGAATGGGGAGAAAAAGTCGCTCCCCATCATACAGCAACCCATTTGTTGCATCAGGCTTTAAAACAGGTCTTGGGCGACCACGTTTGTCAGGCCGGCTCCGATTTGACCCCGGAAAGATTAAGATTTGACTTCACTCATCCGGAAAAATTGACCACTGAGCAGATTAAAAAAGTTGAAGAGATCGTTAATCAGAAGATTAAACAGGGAATAAAAGTAAAAATAGGTGAAATGTCCTATGAACAGGCGATAAAATCCGGAGCCTTGGCTTTTTTTAAAGAGAAATACCCAAAAACGGTAAAGGTTTATTCTGTCGGCGATTTTTCCAAGGAAATTTGCGCCGGCCCCCATGTCAAAAACACCGAAGAAATCGGCAATTTTAAAATCATTAAAGAGGAGGCAAGCGGGGCCGGGGTCAGAAGAATCAAGGCGATTATAGGTAATTAACTAACTAATAAATTAACTAATTAATTATGGCTATCTCAAAAAAACTTATCAATTACTTAAAGGAAAAAAAAGTCAGTTATGAGCTGATTGAACACCGTATCGTTTTTACGGCGTGGGATTTGGTCAAAACCCTTCATTTAAAGAAACCGGAAGAAGCGGCAAAAACTTTGGTTGTTAAAACGGACAAAGACCCGGTGATGGTTCTTTTGCCCGCCGACAAGAATTTGGACAAAGTCAAGTTCAAAAAGATTGTCAATGAATGGCGGAAGAAACAGGGATTAAAAGCAATCAAAGACATTGAATTTGTGAAAGAAAAATGGATGAAAGAAAATATCAAGATAGGAAAACTGGGTGTGATTCCTCCTTTCGGCCAGTTGTTAAAAATGCCGGTCTTCGTTGACAATCTTGTTCTTAAGCCGTTAAAGATTATTGTCAATGCGGGCGAGTACGGGGTTTCCTTAAAGATAAAGACCAAGGATTTAATAAAATTAGAACAACCCGTAAAGGGAAGTTTTAGCAAGAAAAAATAGTCGCTAATTGGCTTATGTACACG
>CAZCKV010000030.1:0-7833 GCA_964499385.1 uncultured Gammaproteobacteria bacterium
TTAGTCAAAATTCCTTTTTTGTAAGTCAAGACAATGTCAACGCCGTCAATCTTGCGTTCGCAGAAATACTCAAATCTTCTTCCCGGGTCCGACCCGGGCAACTGTTTGGAAAGATAGTCCTTCATATAATCTTCCCAGTCTTCTAGTTCTGAAAAATCAAAAACATCCTCGATGGAAAGCATTGGCTGAGGATGCCTGACTTTGACAAATTTCTTCAAGGGATCTCCCCCGACTCTCTGGGTCGGGGAATCAAGGGTGATAAATTCCGGATATTGCCTCTCTAATTCGGCTAATTCATGTTTTAAAGAATCCAAGGCGGCGTCGGAGATCTCTTGTTTGTCCAAAACGTGGTACAAATATCGGTGGTGATTAATCTCTTCTCTTAACTTCCCAATCCTCTGTTTTGCTTCAATTTTATTCATTAGAAATTAGACATTAGAAATTAGAAATTCCAGCCTCAGCAGCCGGCTCTATTCTTCTTCTTCTTCAGACGGCGGGAAACAAACGGTTCGGTTGGGACCGATTGTTGTTGAAGCCGGCGTTTCTCCGTTTTCTCCGGTGCCGGTTACCCGGTAATAATAGTTGATATAAGGGATGATTCTTGAGTCGGTATAACAGCAGGTATTCGCCGCCCCGCATTTGTCATGCGGCAAAGTCGCGTCGTCGCAAACATAAGACAAGCCGCATTGGCCGGATTCGCAATTAGGTTTCACGCCCGCTTCGTAATCAATCTTAATCTGCTCGGCTGTTTTGGCTACGTTGTAAATTGCGACATTATCAATAAGGCCGCTGTAAGGATATAAATTATCCTCTGACATGCCTATATTTACATTTGTATCATAAGCCGGGGGTATATTAAACGGCGTCCCTCCACTGGCGTCCCAGTTCTTTACCTTTCCGTTGATGTATAAAACTACATTGTTACCCGTTCTGTCCCAGACCACGGCAATGTGATTCCAGCTATTAATGGTAAGTCCCGTATTGGTTGTCCAAGAAACATAATTGTCATCAGCCTGGTTTCTTGTTCCAAAATAAATCCCCGAAGAAGAAATTTTTTGGCCAAACCAATAATTTCTATCAGAATTAAGAGTATAACTATCTTTAGCAATAACCGCGCCATAAGTTGACGGAGAAGACTTATCTGGTTTTATCCAGGCTTCAAGCGTAAAACTATCCTCTGACAGCCCTAAATCCAGACTTGCGTTCTTCCCGCAATCAATATAATCATCAATTCCGTCAAAGAGTCCGGCTTGGTCAAATTTGCCAGGAGCAGTGGTCGGGACAGTACACGTTCCCACACACTCTGCCGTCCCGTTATTAAGCGGAGTTTGCGCCGAAGAATCTTTGACTTCTCCGCTTTCGCCGCTCCAGCTTGCTTCATTCATTTTCCACTGGGCAACCAAATCATTGGTGGCGTCATTATCAGCGTCATAATCCAAAGCTTCAGCCAAATGACCTGTTAATTCACAACCGGCATAAGACAAATCCTCGCAACTTTTGCTGCCGCTCCCGACTAAAGAGCGATAAATATTATAACCGTCAACGTCGTCGCCCTTGGTCCAGGTAATGACAATCTGGCCGCAGGTGGAAATGTCAGGTTCCACTCCCTCTGGAGAGCGAAGAGTGGTGCTTTTCCAATAAGGGATTGGAGAAACAGGAGGATTGTCAGTCGCCAAAATTGAACCGGTTTCGTTGTAAGCCCAGATTTTGTAACAATAACCCGTGTTGGGAGTCATCAGAACCGTATCTGACAAGGAACATCCGGTTTCGTCGCAAGAATCGGCTAAAACGCTTCTTTCGGTGTAAGAACAAGTGGGGCAATCGCTTTGGGACACGTTGTCGCACCGCTCATAAGTGTAGCTTTCCGCCCAAGGAGACAGGCCCCACTGCACTAACAATTGTTCGGAGCCCTGGGTATTGTCAATAGTCAAACTGTCAAAAGCCAAAGGAGCAGGAGGTTCCTCGTATTCGTGGTCATACTCGTCCCAGCCAACACAATGAGGGATTCTTTTGTTATAAGCATCTCCTATTTCTCCCGGTTCCAAAGCCCGGTTGTAAATGGCGACATTATCAATAAGGCCATCATAAAACCAAACGCTTCCAAAGTGCGAACCAAAATAGAGGTAACTGGTGCTATCTATACTACCCCAATTAGAATATTGATGTGTGTCAATTAAATCACCGTCAACATATACTTTTAATTTATAATCAGCAGAAGTTAATACAAAAGTCCACATATGCCATGTGTTTAAATAATTTGTAGTAGACGTAGATTTATTCTGTCTACCCCCGGTAGAACCGTTTACTTCAAATAAAATATAATTAGTAGTGCTATTTAATTTGAAACCAACACCAAGAGCACCACCACTAGCATCCGCTACATAGATAGCTCTATACGCACCAGTATATCCTCCAAACTTCAACCACCCTGACCAAGTGTAGTCGCCTGTTTTAGGATCCAAAGCTCGTGTATTCGGTAACCGTACATAATCATTCACCCCGTCAAAATCGCCGGCTCGGGAAAAAATTCCTTCGTCAGTCGTTGTCGCTCCGTTATAAGCGACCCCGTGATTTCCGTTTCCTGAATCGTCATAAACCTGGGTATTCATACTCCAAGAAGGTTCGTTCATTTTCCAAAAACCAACCAAACCGTTGGTGTCCACGCTTTCATCAACCCAGCGATTCGCCAAATAGCCGTTAAAAGTGTAAAAAGTGGTATAGTCATGCAAAGAAGAACCCCAAACCCGTCCGTCTTTTGTGAAACCTCCTAATTTTAACCAGCCCCTGTCCCCAAGGCTGATCACCCGGGCCCAGCCGTCCAATTCAATTCTGGCGTCGTCCCAAATTTCCTTGTCGTTCCGGCCCAAAATCTTGCCGACGTTCTGGCAAGACCAGACAGAAACGTCATCAATCGTTCCTTTGAAATAAGTGTTGACGCTGCTGGCTCCCTTTTTTGCGCCGATATACAATTTTTCTCCCTGGTCAGTCAAAGAATTCGGGATTGTCCCGGCAACCGCGTAAATCGGGACCCGGGCCCCGTCAATAAAAATCCGCAGGCTTTTTTCATTAAGGTTGGTGCCAACGACGTCGGCCACATATTTTCCGGCAATATGATGCCATTTTTTTATGTCGGTAATGGGGGCGTTTTTGCAAAATTCGCCAGTGGCGCAATCATTATCAGTCAAACACTGGGTGGTTTCAACGTTCAATCCGAGACAAACGCCGTCTTTCTGAGTGACGGTCGCGGTGTTTGTCCCGTCGGAAACCGTAAAATTCAAACGATTATTTATGTCAAACCAAAGCCGATAACTTCTGTTTGTTGATTCGTCCCATTTGCCGACAACGGTCTGTTCGCCTGTTTCTCCGTCACCGATCAGACCTCTTTTAACCCAGGCCTCAACAGTTAAATTGCCAGTCACGCTTAAACTCGCGCTGTCAGCCGCTTCGATATAATCTTCAACTCCGTCAAACTGCAAAGCATTGCCAAACTTGCCCTGAACCTGAAACGGCGGAGTGCTGACCGGCATTAAAGTATCGGCATTGCCATTACCGGAATCATCGGCAATTACTCCGGCAACAATGCTGTTCATTTTCCAATGGGCTTTTAAATGAGTGGAACGGACGCAAGGACCGGTGTCAATAAAATTCTCGCCGCTGTCGCCGGCGCAACTGAAACGGCAAAGACCTCCTCCTTCACAATCCGTGTCATTAAAACACAATGTTCCCGGCTCGGTTCCGCCCTGACAAAGCCAGCCGGGATTGCCGACGCAGGCCCAGGAAACCGGCAAGCCGTGAGGAGGCTGGCCGCCGCAGACCCCGCCGGGACAATTGGCGTTGAGCGTGCAATAAGCTCCATCATTGCTTCCGCCCAAACAAACGTTCTGGCAGGTCTTTCCAAAACAAATCCAGCCGACGTTCTCGCTCCAAGCCCAGCCACTCAATGTCCTGTCGCCTTCTTTGTCGTAATGAACTCCATAATCTCCTCCGGCCAAACCATAAGGGCAATCTGCCGGATTGCCGCCTGGACAACAATTTTCAAAAACGCCGTCAATTTCACAAACACCGCCGCCGGAACAATCCGCGTCTTGGGAACAGGCCGTTCCCGGCTCGGTTCCGCCGCTGCATTTCGCATAATCGTTGTAACAATTCATTGAAATCCAGCCGGCATTTTCGCTCCAACCCCAGCCGCGAATCTTGTGGACGGCAGCCGCCTGAGTTTCCAAAGGTTTTTGGTTAATCAAAAAAACACTGGTTAAAATGACGAAAATACCCAGCGCAAACAAGACCCTGGCCATAATTAAATATTTTTTAAAATTTAATTTAAAAATTAAGGGCATAATAAGATTTAAGATTTAAGATTTAAGATTTAAGATTTCGGATTTACTACTTCACGTGCATCACGCCTGTCTCGCCCCGGTCGCGATGAGCCGGAGTGCCGCAATAAAAAGCGTAATCCCCGGGCGCGGGAGCGTTGAAAGTAATGGCCACGGTCTCGTTGGCAGTCGCGCTGATCGCCACCGCCTGCAAAATAAGGTCGTCAAACGCTAAGCTATGAATTTTTTTGTCGCCGGAGATTATTGAAAGAGTGACTACTTTCCCTGTTTTGACGGTAAATTCCTTTGGTTCAAAGCCTTTGGCGGAAACGACTAATTTCACGGCTGATTCAGGAATCTCCTGTTCGGTCAAAACCCTTGATTGTTTCGGCGCTTGCGGAGAACCCGGCAAAGCGGCATTGTCCGCCAATTTTCCTTCCAAAGTCAAGACCTGCCCTTGTTCGGAAACGGGACTGGCTCCGGGAATGACTGCTTCAGCCCCTTTTAAGGGGTCCTCTCCTGTTTCAGGGATAATCCCTTCCGTCTCCTGTCCGGGAATTTCTTGTCCCTCTGATTCCGGGGCGATTCCCTCGGGCACCGTCGTTTTCGGCAAAGTTAAAAGCATAACGATAAAACCAATCACGATGATTCCGATAACGATTATCAATGTTGCATTTTTTTTCATAGACTTTTAATTATTTTTTATCCCGTAGAAGAATATGGAAAAAATTTAGTCAAAATTTCTCTACGGGATTTATTAATTCTATTTTAATCAATTCAATTATTTCGGTCAATCCCCCACTTGCGTGCAAGTGAGGGGGTCAAGTTTGGAATCCGACCCGATTGTTAAAATGCGTCTTCGTTATAAATAAGAACCTGCTCGCTTCGCTCGCAGAACCTTGAAATTAAGTTTTTATCTTATGAATAATAAAGTAACTTAATTATAAGTATACCAATCTTTGATAAAAGGGTCAAGAAAAAATGTGGAGATTGAACCTCTATAAACATGTGAATAAGAACCCTTGACAAAAAAAGGAAAAAGTGGTTATATTAAAAGTAATAAAATAAAATTGATCTTTACAATTTAATAATAAACTAAATATGGAGGAAATGAATCATGAAAACAAAAAGTTTGGTTTTAGGAATTTTCACTTTATTATTGATGTTTTTAAGTGTTTCAGTATTCGGTCAAACTAAAACCGGTACACTTAAAATCTTTTCTGAATTAACTGGAATCGTCGTCTACCTTGATGAAAATCGTCAGGGTGAAAATGTACAACAGATAAATGATATTCCGGTGGGCAGTCACTATCTTAAAGTATTGTTAGGCAGCGTCAGCGTATATGGTGAACTTATTGAAATAAAAGAAGGCACTGTTACGACTGTTCTTATTAAAAATACCGGTCAGGTACAGGAAAAAATACTTGACAGCAAAACAGCAGAGCAGGAGACCTATACCAATTCTAAGCTTGACATTATTCTCAGCAGAGGAATGTCTACAACGACTAAAGGTTATAGTAATCTTTTTCCGGGTTATTACTCTTATTGGGGATATTCCAGTTCTGTATCTTCTTCTGTTGAAACAACAGATTGGAAGATAATCCAGGGAGGAGTAAAAGAAATAAGTGAAAGCACTTTTGCCGGCCTAACGAACAACACAAATTTACAGAATGCTATAAACTTAGAATGAAAAAAGTATAGCAAAAAAATTGGAACTTCTGCTATTGTTGGTATAATTTCTATGATTCCAACTGGATTGATTTTGGCAGATATACTGGATTCTAAACCTAAATCATGGCTGTTCCCTGATACTAAAAAAGGACAAACCGCTGAAGCTGCTGTTTTCGCGATATCAGCACCAGTTTGTATTATCAGTTTAACAATTTGTTTAAAATCTCCAGAACCCCATGGTCACCACATTTCTGTAACAGATGCTGCGAAAGAAGCTCAGAAATACAATAGGTTGTTAAAAACCAAATTGGGACTACCAGAGAATTACGATATTAAATAGTAATTCGTAATGCAAGTGATAATCTTGTTACCCATCAAACGGAAGGCATGCAAATCAGTATTTTGCAAAGCAATATGGAGGTGATATTTGCCTGCCTTCTTAGAAAACCCTCATTCTATTTAATGAGGGTTTTTTTAGTAGTAGTTACTATAGAAGTCGGACTTCTATAGACTTCTGGTTCCCAAGTGACTCCTAAAAAATAGAGTTGACCCCATTTTTCACTTATATTTTTTAAAAAGGTATCTTTTACCGCCTGATAAGGTCCGACCCCATCAAGAACCCCATCAAGATCACTCCATTTTTTAATAAAAAACCGCTTCTTTTTGAGAAACGGTTTAAAGATTAAAAGTTTACACAGAATTTTCCGGCCGGCGTTTTGGCCATTTTTTGCGATTTAACATCGCGACATTATTGGGTTTGCCGGCTTTCTTTCTGGTTTGGCGATAGCGGCTTCTGGCCTTACGCTGAATTTGTAAGAAAGCCAAAGCTTTCGGTGGCATACCGTTATCCCAAGCAACGAAAATCGGCTTAGCGTGATGCCTCATATTGTCGCAGCGCCAATACCGAGATTTTAGAGCTTGACCGTACGCTATCCTCATATAGCGCTGGCATTGGGGGCAAAGCGGACGATGGATAATCCGCCATCTGGCTACCCAAGCATGACGGACCATCTTTAGTAGGAAATTCTTAGTCCGTCGAAGCGGATGCGTAAAATATCTAGCCCTATCGCCGTCGGCAATCAAGATCCAACCGGCATCGCTATCGCGCGATTTTTGTTCCTGGCTCAAATAAGTCGTCCAAATAAAGACTTTTAATTCATTAGCGCTAAAGATAAAACCGGTCTCCCTGCCTTCTTGAGGGCGCGGAGCTTCCAGACCTAAACGCTTGAAAGTCTTAGAAAATTCCTCGCTCGTGAGTTCTCTGAACCCCAAAGTGAGAAGCTTTTTCCGAAAAGCGGTAAAAGCTTTTTCATCAGGTAAGATTTGGCGCGGCATCACTCACTATCCCTTTCTATAACGGTTTTCAATCGACGGACAACATCATCTACAGTCTGAGCTGTTTCCAGGCTATTGCCGATATCCACGCCGAATTCGCGTCCCATACGACTAGACAATTCAACGACATCAAGCGAATCAAAACCTAAATCATCCTTTAAATTATCGGAACGCTTTACTTCGTCAAGATGTTGACCCTTCGCCCATGCGAAACTCAGGATACATTTTTTCAGCCTGTCAAAAATGGCTTCATCAGAAAGATTCAATTCATTCATTACTTAGTCCTCCTATGTGTTTAGTTAATATTATTTTTAAAGTTCTAATGATAATATATCACTATTTCCAGATCTTTGTCAAGTACCGCGCATTGAGTCATAAATAATCTTACTTTACTCTCAGCGGTTGGGACATATAAGAACCTGATCACTGCGGACTTTGACTGAGCTCAGCCGAATGTCTTCGCAGAACCTTGAAATTAAATGTTATTGTATAGAAATTAAGGTAATTTAATTAT
>CAZCKV010000031.1:0-7736 GCA_964499385.1 uncultured Gammaproteobacteria bacterium
GTACGGCATTAATTATTTTTCCAATTTTGTAAATTCCGAGTTAGATCCGGAAGACATTCGTTCAATGTGTTGCCGTTTAAGGTTAAACAACAAAGAGCTTCATCATCGCGGCGGCGGACTTTTTGGCTCGGCTCCGTTAACAGGCAGCGTCGGCGTAGTAACTATCAATCTTCCGCGAATTGGTTATTTAGCTGAAACAGAAAAAGAATTTTTCAATAAATTGGGACGTTTGATGGATTTGGCCAAAGAAAGTCTGGAGATAAAAAGAAAGGCCTTGGAAAATTTTACCGAAAAAGAACTTTATCCTTATTCTAAATTTTATTTGTCAGACATTAAAAAACTGAGAGGCTCTTATTGGGGTAATCATTTTTCCACCATTGGCTTGGTAGGGATGAACGAAGCTTTGCGCAACTTTATGGGAGAAAATATGGTTTCTGAAAAAGGTAGAGAATTTGCCAAGAAAGTTTTAGATTTTATGAGAGAACGTTTAATTGATTATCAAAAGGAAACGGGGGAAATATACAACTTAGAAGCGACGCCGGCCGAGGGGGCGAATTATCGTTTGGCAAAAAAAGACAAAGAACGTTATCCCGACATTATTGTCGCCGGAAAAGAAGTCCCTTATTATACCAATTCCACCCAATTGCCGGTTGATTATGACGGAGATATTTTTGAGGCACTGCGTCTTCAAGATGAATGCCAAACAATGTATACCGGCGGCACGGTTTTTCACGCGTTTTTAGGCGAACGTATTTTTAATCCGGAAACGGTAAAAAATTTGATTAAAAAAGTTTTTAATAAATTCCATCTCCCTTATTTTACCTTGACTCCGACGTTCAGTATTTGTCCCAATCACGGCTACATCAACGGCGAACATTTTAAATGTCCCGAATGCGGAACGCCGGCCGAGGTTTATTCTCGGGTTGTCGGGTATTTAAGACCGGTGAAACAATGGAACGAGGGCAAACAAGAAGAATTCAAACAAAGAAAAGAGTTTGTTATAAAAGAAGAATAATCCCTCACCCTTTAGCGATAATGCTTCGCATTTTTAAACCAATGTATTACTATAAGACAAAAGAAAAATATAGGTCAAATAATAAAATGATTAATCGGTGTGTTTATTTAAAATGCATCGCTGAAGGGTGAGGGATGATTTTTAGAGGCTGGCAAAAGACCTCTTTAAACGAATGGCCGGGCAAAATTTGTTCGGTTGTTTTCGTCGCTGGTTGCAATTTTCGCTGCCCTTTTTGTTATAACCGCGATTTGGTTTTAAATCCTGGAAAACTGCCGGTTATTAAAGAAAAAGAAGTATTGGAATATTGTCAAAAAAACAAAGATTTTTTTGACGGTTTGATGATTACAGGCGGCGAACCACTCGCTTTAGTTAAAAACAGAAGTAATCTGACAAAATTCATTAAAAGAATAAAAAAAAACGGTTTAAAGGTGGGTATAGAAACAAACGGTAGCTATCCAGAAATGTTGGAATTTTTAATAAAAAAGCGCTTAACTGATTATGTGGCTATGGATATTAAAGCTCCTTTAAATCAAGAAAAATACAATCAACTGGCCGGAGCAAACGTTGATTTGAAAAAAATAAAAAAAAGCATTAAAATGATTATTGATTCAGGCATTGATTCGGAATTCCGTACCACAGTGGTACCAGGATTGTTGGATAAAAACGACATCCTGGAAATTGTAAAAGAAATAAAGGGAGCGAAGAAATATTATTTACAAAAATTTCAACAAGGAAAAACCATTAAAAATATTTCCGTCAAGGCCGCCTATGACCAAAAATGGTTTAAAGAAATATCAGAAGAAATAAAAAAAATAATTAATATAGAATTAAGGATATAAAATAAATCTATGAGAAAAATTATCTTCAAAAATTGGTCAAATTCCATAATTATCGTTGCCTTAATCGCTTTAATCATTGGTTCTTTGTCAGGAATTATTTCCGGCTTTTACGTGGCTAATTTATTGGCCGAAAATGACGGGTCAATTTTACAATCAATTTTACACCAAAAGATTTTGCGCCAGAATAATTTAGGAAATGAAGGGGCGGAGGAACTAATAACGATTAATGAAGAAAAAAAAGCAATTGACGTGGTGGAAAAAGTTAATCCTTCTGTGGTTAGCATTGTGGTCAGTAAATATGTTTCTCGTTATTATGGTTCTCAAGGATCTCCTTTTGACGATTTTTTTAATTTTGGCTTTCCTTTTGATTATTCCGTGCCGAATACTCCGAGAGATTATCCCCAGGACCAAGAGAAACAAAAACAAGAAGTGGGAGGAGGGACCGGTTTTATAATTTCTTCCAAAGAAGGTTTAATTCTAACCAACAAGCACGTGATTAGCGAAGAAGACGCCGAATATACGGTGGTAACCAATAGCGGAGAAAAATATGAAGCAAAGGTTTTAGCCAGTGATCCTTTTAATGACATTGCTGTTTTAAAAATAGAAGCGAAAAATTTTCCAGAGGTTAAATTAGGTGATTCAGATTCATTGAAAATCGGCCAGACAGTTATTGCTATCGGTAACGCCTTGGGAGAATATAGAAACACGGTTACCAAAGGGGTAGTTAGCGGAATCGGCCGGCGAGTGGTGGCTGGCGATGCCATGGGAAGTTCGGAGGTTTTAGAAGACGTGATCCAAACTGACGCGGCAATTAATTTTGGCAATTCCGGCGGACCCTTGATTAATTTACAGGGGGAAGTGATCGGAATTAACACCGCCATCAATCTCCAGGGGCAATTGATTGGTTTCGCCATCCCTATTAATCAGGCAAAACAGGTAATTGATAGCGTTAAAAAATACGGTCGCATCATTCGCCCATTTTTAGGCGTGAGATATCTTTTGATTAACGAACAAATTGCCAAAGAGAATAAATTACCCTATAATTACGGAGCTTTAATCGTCAGGGGGGAAGAACTAACCGATTTAGCGGTGATTCCGGGTTCGCCGGCCAATAAGGCGGGATTGGTGGAAAATGACATTATTCTGGAAATTGAGGGCCAAAAAATTACCGAAGAAAAATCTTTGGCTAAAGAAGTTCAAAAATACAAACCCGGCGATGAGATTGAATTAAAGATTTACCATCAAGGAAAGGAAAAAACAATTAAAGTTGTTTTAGAGGAATATATATAAGGTTCTGACAGGGCCGGAATCTTAAAATTAAAATTTACCGTATAAACATTAAAAAACAAATAAACTAATGCAGGAATTAATTACGGAATTAGAAAGTTTTAAAAAGAGGCTCCGTAAAATCGGAGACTATCTTTGATTTCACTAAGAAGAAGCAAGAAATCAAAGAGATTGAAAAAGAGATGTTTCGGCCGGATTTTTGGCAAAACAGGGTTAGGGCTGAAGAACAATCAAGGAAATTAGACAAATTGAAGCAAGACCTGCTTAAATGGGGAAAGATTGAGAAATCAATAAATGATTGTCTGGAAATTGCTCTTATTGACAAGAATGATCAGTCGGTAAATTTAAAAAAAGAAATTGAAAAACAATTTTTCGGAATTGAACGTCAGCTTAATGATTTTGAAAAGCTGACTTTTTTAAACGGAAAATATGACAAGGAAAGCGCTTTTGTTTCTATTTTTTCTGGCGCTGGCGGAGTTGACGCCCAGGACTGGACAGAAATGCTTTTAAGAATGTATTTAAGGTTTGCGGGAAAAAAGGGCTGGCAAGCGCAAATTATTGACCATTCCAAGGGAACCGAAGCAGGAATGAAAAGTGTCACCTTTGAAGTTAAAGGCAATTATGCTTACGGATTTTTAAAAGGAGAAGCCGGGGTTCACCGTTTGGTAAGGATTTCTCCTTTTGACGCAGAACAAATGCGTCACACATCTTTTGCTTTGGTTGAAGTTCTGCCAGAAATGGAAGAAGTGGAGATAGAAATTAACCCTGATGATTTAAAAATTGATACTTTTTTATCTTCGGGTCCGGGAGGACAAAATGTGCAGAAAAACGAGACAGCGGTTCGAATTACCCATTTACCGACAAAAATCACAGTTAGTTGTCAGGCGGAAAGGTCTCAACTCCAGAATAAAGAAAGGGCTTTGCAAATTTTAAAATCGAAACTTTATCAATATGCCCAGGCGGAACAAAAAGAAGAAAAATCGCGGTTAAAGGGCGAATTTAAATCAGTTTCATGGAGTAACCAGATTCGTTCTTATGTTCTCCATCCATATCATCTGGTCAAAGATTTAAGAACGGGCTATGAAACCAATAAAGTTGATGATATTTTAGATGGAAACTTAGAGGAAATGATTGAAAGTTATTTTCGCTTGGAGAATAAAAATAATGTTTAAAAATAACGTTTTTTTAGGTATTTGTTTGGGTTTCATCAGTGGGATCGGTTCAGCGAGTTTTTTATCCGTCCCATTTTTTATTTATCCTTCTTTGATTTTTTTAATTTTGATTGTTTGGTTCTTTGTCAAAAAGAAATTTTTAATTAAAAACGCTTGGCTAATTGTTTTCATTTGTTTATTTTTTGTTTTAGGGATTTGGCGTTATCAAATAAGTTTTCCTAAAATAAATGAAAATCACATCAGTTTTTACAACCGCCAAAGGACTGTTTTTGAAGGAGAAGTTGTTAAAGAACCGGACATAAGAAGCGATGAAGTTAAATTAACGTTGGGAAAAATAAAAATGAGAGAGAAAGAGTTAAAGGGCAATGTTTTGGTTAATGTTTTGCCTTACAGCCGTTATCAACGAGGCGATGTTTTGGAAGTGGAATGTTATTTGGAAGAGCCGGGGAAAATTGATCGCTTTAATTACCACGAGTATTTATCAAAATATAATATTTATTCAACTTGTTCTTGGCCCCAAGTCAAAATTTTAAAAGAAAGAGAAAAAATAAAAGTTTATGACAGGATTTTAATTTTAAAAAATAAAGCCAAAAAATTAATTGACGAACACTTTACCGAACCTCAGGGCGCATTTATATCAGCTTTTTTATTGGGGTTTAAAAAACAAATTCCTTCGGAAGTAAGAAACTGGTTTGCTCAAGCCGGCATCGCCCATGTTTTAGCCATCTCTGGTTTGCATATTTCCATTTTTTCCCAATTAATCATAATTTTTTTTACCAGCGTTTTATTGATCCGTCGGCAAAAATCTTTCTGGCCAACCGTTTCTATTATTGTTCTTTTCGTGATTTTAGCCGGCGCCCCGGCTTCCGCAATTCGCGCGGCAATTATGGGCTTGGGCTTGGGCTGGACTCAGAGAATAGGCCGTCCTCAGGCAGGAAAAAGAATCATCCTTTATGCCGCGACTGTTATGTTGTTTTTTAACCCAAAGTTATTAAAAGCGGATATCGGCTTTCAATTGTCTTTTTTAGCGGTTTTGGGAATCAGTTTTTTATCTCCGTTTCTTAACCAATTTTTTAAAAAATTGCCTGATTTTAAATATTTTCCCTTGCGCCAGTATTTGGCCACGAGTTTAAGCGCTCAAATATTCGTCTTGCCTTTAATTCTGTACTACTTTGGCAATTTGTCTTTGATCTCTCCTTTAACTAATATTTTAGTATTGTCCATTATGCCTTTAATTATGGCTTTGGGATTGATGTTTGTATTATTCGGTCTGGTTCATTTTTATCTGGCTAAAGTGTTTTTTTATCCCCTTTGGCTTTTGTTGACCTTTGTCGTTTTGTCGGCTAAAATTGGCGCCGGCATTCCGGGATTATCTTATAAAATGGCTAATTTTCCTTTATTTTTAACGATAATTTTATATCTCTTAATAATTTTTTGGTTGATTAAAATTAAAAAGAACAATGTCCAAGAGATTTAAAGTCATTGTTTATATTGTCGCCGGTCTTTTGTTCATTAACCTGACGTTTTTAGGCTACGGACATTTTTTTCTCAAAAGCGGCGTTCCCCAAGGTCATTTAAGAGTGGTTTTTTTAGATGTCGGCCAGGGGGACGCGATACTGGTTCAAAGTTTTCAGGGTTATAACGTTTTAATTGACGGCGGGCCGGATAAAGACGTTATCTATCGGCTGGATCAGTACGTCCCATTTTATAATCGGAGAATAGATTTGTTGATCTCAACCCATGAAGATTTAGATCATATAACCGGCTTGGTTGAGGTCTTAAAACGTTATAAAGTAAAGAAAATTTTAACCAATGGATTAAAAAATTTCTCGCCGGCAGCGATGGAATGGGAAAAATTGATTAAACAAAAAAACATACCCCGGCAAGTCATTGACGCGCCTCTGGATGTTATTTTGGACAAGCAAACGTTTTTACAATTTTTCTGGCCGCAGCAGGAATTGACAAAAGATTTAAAAGGCGATGATAATTTTGCTTCTTTGGTTTTTAAATTAAAACACGGGAATAATAGATTCCTTTTTACCGGAGATGCGGATAAAAAAACCGAAGAGGAATTAATAAAACTTGGCTGTGATTTAAAAGCAGATGTTTTAAAAGTCGGTCATCATGGTTCCAAGTATTCTTCAGATATTGATTTTCTGCGCTTAATAGAGCCAAAATATGGAGTACTATCCGTGGGAGAAAATAATCCTTTTGGTCATCCCAGTTTAAGAGTGTTGAAAAATTTAGAAGAGGTCAATGTAAAGATTTTAAGAACGGACCAAATGGGGGACATTGTTTTTTTAAGCGACGGAAAAAATTTGAGCTTGACATTTTAAATTAGTTTGTTATTCTTACTCTCACTTTAATTATAAGAACCTGGCTTCGCCAGAACCTTGTTATTCGCTTGGCTCATAATAAGAACCTCTCTTCACTTCGTTCGTCGAGAACCTTGAAATTAAATATTATTATCGTATAGACAATAAGGTAATTTAATTATAAATGTTCAGTAATATCTTATGATGAAAGAATTAGAAAAAGATTTTCCTTTGACATTGTCTAAAACAAAGATTAAAGGATTAAATAAGAAGTTTAACCTGTCTAATGTGGCGGATCGTCGCAGATATTTTAAAGCCAAGGCGGGAAAAGAAATTGAAAAATTAAAACAGTATTTTAATCGCCACACATTTATCGTCTATTGGCTGGGGAAGAAGAATTCCGGCAAAGGCACTTATTCAAAATTGATGGTAGAACTTTTCGGTTCGAACAGAATCAGCCACATCTCGGTGGGCGACGTGGTCAGGGATGTTCATGCGGATATTGCCAGCCCTAAAAAAAGAAAAGAGATAGTGGATTATTTGAAGAAAAACTATCGCGGTTATATTTCCATTAATCAGGCCATAGAGGCTCTTTTGGGCAGAGGTACAAAATTTCTTTTACCCACAGAGTTCATTTTGGCTTTAGTTAAAAGAGAAATTGACAAAAATCCCGGGAAAACGATTTTTATTGACGGTTTTCCCAGGGGAATGGATCAAATTTCTTATTCTTTATATTTCAGAGATTTGATTAATCATCGAGAAGATACGGATATCTTTGTCCTTATTGACATTCCCCAAGAGGTAATTGATCAAAGGATGAGGCACAGAGTGGTTTGTCCCGTGTGTCATGCGCCAAGAAGTCTTAAGTTTCTTACCACTCAAAAAGTCGGGTATGACAAGGGGAAAAAAGAATTTTATTTAATCTGCGACAACCCGGAATGTAAAGGGGCCCGCATGGTTCCCAAGGAAGGAGATAGTTTGGGTATAGAATCAATCAGAGAAAGATTAGAATTGGACGGTCAATTAATAAAAAAAGTTTTTTCTTTGCACGGAGTTCCCAAGATTTTACTGAGAAACGCAATACCGATTGATAAAGCCAAAAAATTAG
>CAZCKV010000032.1:0-7595 GCA_964499385.1 uncultured Gammaproteobacteria bacterium
TTTAACACTTCAACTTCCAAGATTTTTAAGACTTTACCGTTGAAGAAAGTATAAATGCCCGGCCAGGGTTGGTAAGCCATGGACATTCGTTCTATGTGTCGAGCCGGTTTTGACCAGTTGATTTTTCCGTTTTCTTTTCTTATTTGCCGGGTAAAACTGGCTTTTTTATGTTTCTGAGGTTGGGGCTTGATTTTTCCTTTAAACCATTTTGGCAGAATTTTAATCAACAAATCCGCCCCTGATTGAGCTAATTTTTGAGATAAAACAGGAGCAGTCTCCTTGTCAATCCTTATTTTTCCCCGCGCCAGAATTGGTCCGTGGTCTATTTCTTCATCCATCAGCATAATGGTTACACCGGTTTTCTTGTCATCGGCGAGGATGGCAGCTTGAATAGGGGAAGCGCCGCGATATTTTGGCAAGAGAGAAGGATGAATATTAAGAGAACCGAACTTGGGAATCTTAAGAATCTCCGGAGGTAAAACTAAACCGTAAGCGGCAATGACGAATAAATCAGGGGATAGGAAAATTATCTTTTGCGTCATTTCCGGTTTTCTCAACGAATTCGTTTGGAGGATTGGAATGTGGAGACCCTGAGCCAGAATTTTTACCGGCGGGGGAGTTAAGATTCTTTTTCTTCCTACGGGTTTGTCCGGAGCCGTGACAACCGCCAGGGGTTTAAATTCCGTGCCGGACAATTTTCTTAAAACGGAAGAAGCAAATTCCGGAGTGCCGAAGAATATGATTTTATAAGATTCTTGGTTCATAACTTTTTATTAATCCGCCAGTCTATTTCTTTTTCATCTCCGGCAAATTCCCGCCATTCGCCGTCGTCGCTGATTACGTACCATTTATTCTTTGTCTGACTCCAGACCATGGGGCTATCTTGGAAAAACGGTTTTTTCACTATTTCTTTGGGTTTTAGACGGTCTAATTCCAGCCATTTCTTAAAGACGGTTTCTATGGCGTAATCAAGGTTCCTTGACTTGGCCCATTCAGCCACCCGGCTGACAGCCGCTTTTGCTTTTTTTACCGAGCCGGCCAGGTCTAAAAGTTGTTTGGCCGGACGGGTGTAACGGGAATAAACTATCTTTCTTTTTTTGGCGTTTTTTTTAATTTCTTCCAAAGATAATCCTTTGGTGTAAAAATAATGATTGACGATTTTTTGAATGGAAGTTTCTTGATTTTTTTTTCTCGTCTTTTCAACGAGTTGTCGATGAAGCGAATGTTTTTTGTCTTTTTTTGCCATGCTTTTATCTTAACACCTTTTTAGACCTTTTCAAGATGGGATTTTCTTTTTTTAGAAAAATGTTATTATATCAATATGGACAAATCAATAAAACAGGCCTTTCAAGACATCAGGACCCTGAAGATTCAGGGAGCCACTGCCGTAGCCAAGGCAATAATTCATAATTTAAACAGATACGGCAACAGGATAAAAACGGATAATGTTTCCGTTTGGAAAAAAAATTTTAAAAAAGCCGCGGATTATCTGCTTGACGCCCGTCCTACCGAACCCATGGCCCGGAACGGAGTCAACTTCATATTTTCCCAAATAGACAAGGATAGGTCAAAGAATGTGATTCGGGTAAAAAATTGTCTTAAAAAGGCGGCTGATGATTTTCTAATAATGATGGCTGATGCGGCCGATTTAATCGTCAGACACGGGCAAAAGTCAATAAAAAATAATGATAATGTCTTAACCCATTGCCATTCTTGGTTAGTGGAACAGATTTTGATCAAAGCCAGGAAGAATAAAAAAGAATTCAGGGTTTATAATACGGAAACAAGACCTCTTTTCCAGGGCAGAATTACCTCTAAAAAATTGATTAAAGCGGGAATACCGACCACTATGGTCGCCGACTCTTCAGCGGGTTTTTTGATTTCCAATTATTCCGGCAGGGACTTAATGATGGATAAAATCATTTTGGGCGCCGACGCGGTTCTTAGTGACGGTTCGGTGATTAATAAAATAGGCAGTTTTACTATTGCCCTGACGGCCCATCACGAAAAAAAACCCGTTTATATCGCCGCTACTTTATTAAAATATCACCCTCGTTCATGGATTAAAATTGAGAAACGTTCGCCAAAAGAACTTTGGCCGAACGCTCCCAAGAGTTTAAAAATCATCAATTTCGCTTTTGATACTGTTCCGGCCAGATACATTAAAGGAATCATTTGCGAAGCCGGAATCATCAACCCCAAAGACGTTAAAAAATATCTTAAAAAGATATATCCTTTTTTATGATTATTTCCAGCAAACAAAGATTAAAAAAAATCATTGAACAGGCAAAAAGACAGAACAAAAAAGTTTTAATAAAAAAAGGAGTTTTTGACATTATTCACCCCGGGCATATTTACGCCGTCAAGCAGTTCAAAAAACTGGCTGACATCATTATTATTTTTATTCAATCAGGTTCTTTAACCAGAAGAAAAAAGGGAAAAAAAAGGCCAATAAACAGTGCATGGCAAAGGGCGGAAGTGGTTGAAGGAATTAAAGACGTTGACTATGTTTTCTTGGACAAATCAAAATCCAGAGAAGAGACTTTATGTTTATTGGAATACCTCAAGCCGGACATAATCGCCATTATTAAGGTTTCAAAAGGAAAAACAGAGAAATACACCAGACCTTATTGGGAATTAAAAGAATTTCCAGACAAAAAAAAAGAAACGTTTTCTACCACGAGGATTATTAATAAAATAATTAAGAGATATTAAGCAAATTAATTTATGGGTAAAAATAATTATTTAAGATTGAATTATAAACCGGATTATAAAAATGAACTTATCGCCACTTATTACGCTGAAGCAAAGTTGTCTCTTGGGCAGATAGGGATAAAAGTGGCTGAAGAATCTTCAATCGGCACTTGGACGAAATTGACCACCTTGTCTCCGCGGATTTTTGAAAGACTGGCCGCCAGGGTTTTTTATATTGATCCTAAAAAAGGAATTTTTAAGATTGCTTACCCTTTGGCTTTGTTTGAGCCAAAAAGCATTCCTCAGCTTTTATCCAGCCTTGCGGGAAATATTTTTAGCATGAAAGTAGTAAAGAATCTTAGATTAGAAGACATTGAGTTTCCCGAAAAATACATTAACCGATACCCGGGACCGAAATGGGGGATTGAAGGTATAAGAAAGATAACGGGAATTTACCATCGGCCTTTGATCGGGTGTATTATGAAGCCGAAATTAGGTCTGACTTCAGAGGAAAACGCCAGATTAGCCGCTGAAGTTTTTAAAAACGGAGTTGACGTGATTAAGGACGACGAAAACCTGACGGATTTGTCTTTCAACAGATTTAAAGACAGAGTAAAAAGGGTCTTGGCCTTTAAGAAGCAGGTTGAAAAACAAACGGGCAAGAAAAAGATTTATGTTTTCAATGTGACTGCTCCGACGGAAACGATGCTAAAAAGGGCGGAATTGGTCAAAAGAGCAGGGGGCAGATGCGTGATGGTTGACATTATTACTGCTGGCTGGGCCGGGGTTCAGTCATTAAGAAACCAGGATTTGGGACTGATTATCCATGGTCACCGGGCCGGACATTCAGCTTTTACCCGAAATAAAAAGCATGGAATTTCCATGCTTGTTTTGGCGAACTTAGCCCGTTTAGCCGGAATAGACCAGTTCCATACTGGAACAGTAGTCGGAAAAATGGAAGGTGAAGAACAGGAGGTTTGCCAAATCAACGATTTATTAAAAGAAGATTGGGAAGGATTTGACAGATTAAAGGAAAATTGGAGCAAACTCAGGCCGGTTTTGCCGATCGCTTCCGGAGGTTTGCATCCCGGTCTGGTGCCGAAGTTGATTAAAATCCTGGGGCGGGATTTGATTATTAATTTCGGCGGAGGAATCCACGGACATCCTCAGGGCAGCGCGGCTGGAGCCCGCGCCGCTAGACAAGCGGTTGAAGCAGCGGTAAAAGAGATTCCTTTAAAGATTTACAGCCAAAGCCATCAGGAACTGAAAATTGCTCTTAAACATTGGAGATAAATAAAGAATTTAATAGAATTCAAAAAAAGGCCAGTCGGCCTTTTTTTGAATTAATTTAAAACTATGCAATTTTGAACGGCAATGAGAAATAGAAAGTCGTTCCCTTGTTTTCTTTTGATTCTCCGCCAGAGGTGGATCCGCCCTTGGAGGAAAAACCAGATTTTCCCGTTATGCGCCTCAACAAAGGCCTTAATAATGTAGAGGCCTAAGCCGTTGTCTTCGGTCTTTATTTCTAAAATTCCACTTTAGGCGCGCTTCTGGCTTCTTTTTCTTCAAGTTCAAAAAATTCAGCTTTTTTAAAGCCAAGGAAGTCGGCAATAAGATTGACCGGAAAAACTTCTTGTTTGGTATTGTAATCCCTGACATTGCCGTTATAGAATCTACGGGCCGCCTGAATTTTATTTTCCGTGTCAGTCAATTCGTCCTGGAGTTTCTGAAAATTTTCCGAAGCGCGGAGCAGGGGATAGTTCTCAGCCAAAGCAAACAGGGTTTTTAAAGCTCCGGTTAATCCTTTCTCGGCTTCCGCTTTGGCTTGGGGATTTTCAGCACCCATGGCTTTGGCCCGGGCTTCTGTTACGTTGGCAAAAACCTCTTTTTCATGAGTTGCATAGCCCTTGACCGTATTAACCAGGTTGGGAATAAGGTTATAACGGCGCTTTAATTGAACGTCAATGTCAGACCAGGATTCTTTGACCCGGTTGCGCCAGCGGATCAAGCCGTTATAGGCGCCGATTAGCCAAAGAATCAAAAGAGCGAAAATAATGATTATAATCCACAAATAAATAGGCATAGTTTAAATTTGTTACGTTAGTTAGGTATGCCCGCCCAAATTTTCTTCTGGAAAATTTAGGCGGATATGTTTGAATTGAGATCAAAATTTATTACCGCTTGTCCGATCCCGAACGGATTTTCATAGGAAATGACTTCTGTTTTGTAATTTAAATTTTTTAAAAGCCCCATGAGAATCAAAATAGGTGGCAGACCGGTTTCGCCGAATTTCTTCACTAATTTCTGGTCAAGACCGGAAAACTGATCGGTTTGTTTATCCTGGATTAATTTAATCAGTTTTTGGTCAAATTTTTTCCCCAAAGAAGCGTTCTTCGGTGCTTGTTCATCTGAACAATAGCAAAAATTGGCCGAAACGACAAGGCCAATCTTTTTATTGCTTAAAACCAGTTCTTCTTTCAATTTTTGCCCGAAATCCAGATGTTTCTGATAATCTAAAGCACAGGAACCGACGGGTATAAGGGAAAATTCTTTATATTTCCCGGAGAGATAATACAAGGGAACGGAAAAACTGTAATCGAGATTCGGCTCGGTAATCATGGTTAGGGGAACGTCTGAAAAGGTTGTTTCAAACCTTTCCTTTATTTTATAATTTAACTCCAGATCGCCGTCAAATTCCAACTTAGTGGTCAAATCGCCGAAAGTTTTGAAATCTCCCGAATATTCTTGGGCCAGGTTTAAAGAAAAGGCGTCTTGCAAGACCGGTCCGTGGGAAGAAATCATCATTAGCGATTCCGGCCTGATTTCGCTCAGGCTCTTTGAGAGAGATTTCAGAGACCTGATTGTTTTCTGCGTTTTAGCCAAATTGTCCCGATTTATGGTCGGAATGATTTGAGGCGCATGCGGAACAATGGCGGCAAAACAAAGCATATTTAAATGTTTAAAGCTTCTTCTAGAGTATAGGAGTTTAAAATTGATTCGTCAACCTCTATAATGCTGTCCCATTGATAACCCATGGCTTCAAAGGTTTCGGCCGAAACAATAGGTAGACGTTTTTCCTGACTGATTACGTACACGGTTGGCAAATCAACGGCCTTAACCAGGGTCCCGTCCCTGAATTTAACCTGATCTCCGATGTAAAAATTAGCCAATTCTTGAGAACTGGCTTTAATGATGTGGCTATAAGGAAAATTTGCTTGCAAAATACTGGCGTCAATGATTGGATATTTAACGTCGTCTTTCACGTAATAAACCGCATTTGTTTCCTTGTTTTGCAACAAAGCGCCACTTGGATAGGGAGAGAGAACAGGTTTACCTAATTGATAAACAGCCAAGTCAGCTTCTTCAACCTGAATTATTTCTTCAGGGTGGAAACCTATGTCTTTAAAGATTTTTTCCGAGATCGGTCTTTTTATGTCATTAGTCAGCATAAAAATTCCGAAAGGCGATTGAACCAAAGAGTAATTCGGGAAACTCATAGGGAGGCCGACGGAATAATTTTTTAAATCTTCAATTCCTACTATTGTAACGTCTTTGAATTTATAACTTAAAAGGAAAACGGTTTTTGAGTAAAAAGGCCGGCGTTGGTCATTCTGGATCAGCCAGACGCCTTTTTCGTCTTTAATCCTAACTAAGGTTCCTTCAGGATATTTTTCTTCCTGTCCGGCAAACCAGTTCTGCCAGATTTGCCAAAAAAGCCAGTTGTCATAAAGATGAGGAGCGTAGTTATACAAACCGGCCGTGGCCATGTTTTTAGGCATGACAAAGCGGCCGTGTTCGCCAGTAAGGGTTTTATCTTTCCAAATAACCAATGTTTTTGTCTGGACTCCGACGCGGAATTGAAACTGCCAGGGATGTTCAAGATAATAACGGAAACGCCAAGCGGCGCGGTCTACCTGGCGGGCAAAACCCCTGAAGCGGGGGACGGGCTGAAGGGAGTCGTAACAAGTAAAACCCGTGGCCCAGTTATAATCGTCTTTGCTGGGAGATTTTTTCGTTATTAAACTTTTTTCCCTTTGGAGCAGAACGATTAAAATTTGGGGATTAATCCTGTATTCCTGGCTGGCCCGGTAAATTATTTCCGCGGCGCTTTTTTCTTTGCCGTCAATGTCAACGGCCCGGTATTTGTCTAAAGTCCCTCCTGCTTGTTCTAAAAATTCTTTGATTTGCTCAATCGTCATTGTCTGATAATCAGTCAGTTGATTATCAGAGATGATGTATTCAGGATCAAAAATCTGTTTCTGGGCAAAAGAAACACTCGGTCTGCCGATATTTAAGACACTTAAGATCAAGAGGAATAAAAAAAAGGCTGTTTTAACCAGCTTAAAATTTACCCCATTAGAAAAGCGTAATTGTTGTTTCAGTATATTGTTTAGGTTTTGTAAAGCGAGTTTTCTAACAGAGTTCATTTTCAACTGATGACAATTTTTTTATTTTTTACACCTACTTTAAAAGTCTTGTTAAGTTCGGTTTCTCCGCTGATGATCTTCAAAGAGAGGGGGTCAAGAATATATTGTTGGATAACCCTTTTCAGAGGCCGGGCGCCGTAAACGGGATCAAAACCCATTTCCGCGATTAAATCCTTGGCGTCTTTATTAACTTTTAAGTTTATTTTCTTTTCTTTTAAACGGTCAAAAACCTTTTTTAATTGGAGTTCAACGATTTTTTCAATGGCATCTTTATTTAAGGGTTTGAAGATGATGATTTCATCAATGCGGTTCAAAAATTCCGGTTTAAAGGTTTCTTTCAGGGTTTGATGGATTTTTTCTTCAATTATTTCCTGAGCTCCGGTTTTTTCCTGCGAAGAAGTGAAACCGAGACTCGCTTTCTGGGCCTGGTCTTTTATTAGTTCGCTACCCAGATTGGAAGTCATAATGATGACC
>CAZCKV010000033.1:0-7571 GCA_964499385.1 uncultured Gammaproteobacteria bacterium
TTTTGGAACCAATGGCCACTCCTTCGGCCAAAACCTTAAACTTGACCGTTTTTCCGGATTTTTCCCGGGCTAAAGCCCGCGCTTTTCTTTTTCCCAGTAAGACGTATTCTTCCAAAACGTCCAATTTTTTTCTTGACTGAACCGTTTCCGGCCTGGCTTGAAGGATATATAATTTTTTATCTTGACCGTCTTTGGCCCATTCCATATCCATCGGCCTTTTATAATATTTTTCAATGATGATTGAATAACGGGCCAATTCCAAAATCTCTTTGTCAGAAAGGGTAAATTTTTTCCTTTCTTCTTGAGAAGGACGAATGTTTTTAATCGGTCTGGCCGGATCTTTTGTATAAATCATCTTCCATTCTTTGGCTCCCAGTTTCTTGCTGACAATCGGCTTAAATTTATCAATCAAGGGTTCATAAACCATGAATTCGTCGGGGCTGATTTTTCCCTGAACAATATTTTCACCCAGACCCCAGGAAGAATTAATAACCGTCACGTCGGCAAAGCCGCTTTCTGTGTCGCAGGAAAACATTACTCCCGAATAAGCCAGGTCGCTGCGGACCATTTTTTGCACTCCGACGGAAAGAGCGATTTTAAGATGATCAAAACCCTGCTCTTCCCGGTAAACAATGGCCCGGTCGGTAAAAAGCGAAGCAATGCATTTCCGCACCGCCGCCAAAAGTTGTTTTTCCCCGCGAATGTTCAGATATGTTTCTTGCTGGCCTGCAAAAGACGCGTTTGGAAGGTCTTCAGCCGTGGCCGAACTCCTGACTGCCACGTCAACCGCTTTTACCCCGTATTGTTGGGAAAGGTCTTTATAAGCATTAACAATGGACGACTTAAAATCTTCAGGCAATTCAGCCTTTAAAATCATTTGACGAATTTTTTTGCCCCGGCTCATTAAATTCCTAATGTTCCTGACGTCCAAACCTTTTAAAAGCTTTTTAATCTGTTCTTTCAATCCTGATTTGGCTAAAAAATACCAATAAGCTTCGGCTGTGGTGGCAAAACCGTTAGGGACTCTTACGCCCTTCTCGCTTAAATTGCGATACATTTCTCCCAAAGAAGCGTTCTTGCCTCCGACCCGGGGGATGTCTTTAATATTAATTTCCTTAAACCACTTAATCATGCTAAAAATATTAAAATTTTAGAGCGAAGCGAATTAAATTTTATTATATTTTTGAGCACCGAGCACTCAGTTCTCTATAATAGTATTTATCTATTTTAAATGAAAAATCTTTCTAAAATAATAAGTTAGAAAATCTGTGCTGAGTGCTTGGTAACGACCAGAGCACTAAAAGCATTTAGTGCTCGGTTGAGCACATAAACTCAAGTTTATGTTCTGATTTTATACCTGAAAAATCTTCCCCCCTTCTTTTCGCGCAAAGGCCGCAAAAGGAGGGGGTTGATTTTGTCAGACAAAATCGTTAAAACCTTACTTTACTGGTAAACCTGTGTAAAACCGGCACTTTCCATTCCCGGCCGGCAATCCCGTTGACTAGACCCATTAAAGAAAAAACAAAACAAATAATCCAACCGATGAATCCAATTATTACGCCGACAAAAGGAATGACCCATATTAAGATAAAGACTATCTCGGCAATAAACAGGATTAATCCCTGACGGGCATGAAAACGAACATAATCGTTTTTGACCTTGAGAATGATTGGCGCCAAACAAAGAACGCCTAAATAAGAAATGGCGGCTAAAAATCTAGGTAAGACCCCGGGTTTTTTAGTCGCGTCAATTGCCGAACTGATTTTTTCAATAATGTTTTCTTCTCCCATAAATTTTTTAATTTAATTACATTATTATCTATATATACAATAAGTATTAAATTTTCAGGGTTCTGACGAAGCCAGATTCTTATGTTAATATTTTAAATTTATTCTACCATAAATTTCAAAGTTTGTCAGGGGATAACTTAATATTGACAAAAGCCATAATTTTTGCTATGATATATACAGAAAATAGAAACAAATAAAAATAAAATAGGAGGAAAAAAAATGTTCATTTTATTCATTGTTTTATGCATCGTTCTGATAATTCCGTGGTTTGTGAGTGCTGGAAAGGCAGAGGATTCACGGGTATGGAGAAATATCAGTAATGGCACAAATTTCTTCATGTTCTGCTTTATCGTCTATCTCTTTAGTAAAGACAGGTTTCTTTATGTCTTTATCCTTATGTTAATCTGGTGGTGGATAACATACATTAAAGAAGACGAATGGAAAAAACGGTACGCCTTCACCAACTGGTTTATGATTCTGTTTCTGGTCTCGTTCATTGTCGGACTGATCATTGGCGTTTATACGGCGCCTGATAAAGTTTTAAATGATCCGCATCCCGGATCGTATTTCAAACATCTACTTAATACAGGCATGGTCACCGGAATTATTTTCGGATTCATTGCCGGGTCAATCGCGTTAACGAACCAGATGAATAAAAAAAAATCTAAAAAATAAAAAAGGGTCTTACAGACCCTTTTTTTCTTTTATGTGATAACGGTTTTTTCCCTAATAATCCATACCACCCGGCATTCCTCCCGGCATTCCACCCGGCATACCTCCTGACTTTTCTTCTTTTTCCGGTTTATCCGTAACTACTGCTTCTACAGTTAAAAATAAAGTGGCAATTGAAGCCGCATTTTGCAAAGCTGAACGAGTAACTTTAACCGGGTCAACAATTCCCTTTTCCACTAAATCTCCAAATTCGTCATTAGCCGCATCATATCCGTAATTGCCTTTGTTTTCCATAACCTTTTGAACTACTACGGCTCCATCTCTTTTTCCCGTATTATTAGCAATTTGTTTTAACGGCTCATATAAAGCCCTTTTAAGGATTTCTATGCCGTTCTTTTCATCACCCTTGACTTTAAGGTTGTCTAAAACCGATAAACATCTGATCAGGGCTACGCCGCCGCCGACCACCACTCCTTCTTCGCGAGCCGCCTTAGTGGCATTAACCGCGTCTTCAACTTTAAACTTTTTTTCTTTCATTTCCGTTTCCGTGGCCGCGCCGACTTTAATGACGGCCACGCCTCCGGCCAACTTTGCCAATCTTTCCTGTAATTTCTCCTTGTCGAAATCAGAATCGCTTAATTCCATTTCTTTTTTTATATTGACAATTCTATTCTGGATTTCCTGTTTTTTCCCTTTACCGCCGACTATGGTAGTATTGTCCTTGGTAGCCACTACTCTCCTGGCCTGACCCAAATCCTTTAAATGCGTATTTTCCAATTTCATGCCCACCTCTTCAGAAACAACTTTACCGCCGGTCAAGACCGCGATATCCTGAAGCATCTCTTTTTTTCTATCGCCGAATCCCGGAGCCTTAACCGCCAAAACATTGAAAACGCCTCTTAATTTATTTACCACAAAAGTCGCCAGGGCTTCGCCTTCAATTTCATCAGCAATAACCACCAGGTCCTTTTTACCCGTCTGGGCCATCTCTTCCATTAAGGGAAGAATTTCATTAATGGCCGCCACTTTCCTGTCGGTAATCAGGAAGTAAGGGTCGTCGTATTCAACCGCCATTTTTTCCGCATTGGTAATCATATAAGGAGAAACATAACCTCTGTCAAACTGCATTCCTTCGGTAAAATCCAGTTCCATGCCGAAAGACTGGGATTCTTCAACGGTAATCACTCCGTCCTTTCCGGCCTTCTGCATTGCCTGGGCAATAATTTTCCCAATCTCCTGGCTGTTGGCGGAAATTGTCGCCACCTGCTGAATCTCTTCCTGAGTAGAAACCGGTCGGGCGATTTTCTCTTTTAATTCTTTGACAATCACTTCTACTCCTTTGTCAATTCCTTGTTTGATTAATAAAGGATTCGCGCCGGCAACCACGTTTTTAAACCCTTCGGTAATAATAGCCTGAGCTAAAATCGCCGCCGTGGTGGTTCCATCACCAGCCACATCATTGGTTTTTGAAGCCACTTCCTGAATCAGCTGGGCTCCAACATTCTCATATTTGTTTTCCAATTCAATCTCCTTAGCCACGGTTACTCCGTCATTGGTGATAGTAGGAGAACCAAAACCCTTATCCAGGATAACGTTTCTTCCCACCGGCCCCAAGGTTACTCTGACGGCTGAGACCAGTTTATCAACCCCGCGTTTTAAGGCCGCGCGCGCCTCTTCGTTAAATAATATTTGTTTTGCCATAACAACTCATTTATTTAATTACAGCGACAACCTTATCATATTCTATCACTAAAAATTCTTTATTATCAACCTTATACTCGTCTGCGCCGTATTTTTCAAATAAGACTTTATCACCGACCTTTAAATCAATTTTCTCTCGTTGGCCGTTTTCCAGGGTTTTGCCCGGACCAATAGCCAAAATCTCTCCCCGGACGGGTTTCTCTTTATCCGCGGTTTCCGGCAGTATAATGCCGGATTTGGTGACCTCGTTTTCGGCAATCGGCTTAACAATTAACCGGCTGCCTAAAGGCTGTAATTTTAATTTTTCCATAAAATATACCTCTTTTTAATTATTACAATTAATGACCTTTTAGGGAATTCTAAAGGAAATTTAAAAACCCGTCAACCCCACCATTTTGCAATAACTTTTACTTAAAGCCAAAATTAAGTTTACGAGTTTTAAATCACGACAAAATGGTGGGGTCAACTATGAAAATCTGGAAAATTTTAACAGATCTGTTAAGATAAATACATGAAAATGTTTATTTTTAAAATTACTTTATTAATCATTCTCAGTTTGTTAATCTGCCAATCAGTCCAAGCCACCTATCCGGTTGACATATATTTCTTTTACAGTCAAACCTGCCCGGTTTGCCATCAAGCAGGAATATTTTTGGGCGATTTGGTAAAAAAATATCCCGAAATAAAGGTTAAAAATTTTGAAATTTTCATCAACCCGCAGACTCAACAAGCTTATTTCGCTTTCGGCACAGTTTATAATCTGGACCTGAGCCAGACCCCTATTCCTGTCATCTTAATTGGCGAAAAAGGTTTTACAGCCTACAATCAATCCATTGCCGTGGAAATTGAACAAACAATTGTTAAATGTCTGAGCCGAGGGTGTATCTCTCCCGTGGAAAAACTGACTCTCGCTTCGCAAAAACACGCAGACCTCAGAACCGGTAAAATCATCAGCTGGTCTTTGATTATTGTCATTGCCGTTATTATTTTCTTCTTAATCAAGAAATCAAAAAACGTTTCGCCTTAAAAAAAATCGTTGCTTTTTTCTTTCTTTATATTGTTAATAACAATGACGTCGTAGTTTAGGGGTTAAAACCATGACTCTCTCAGAGTAATGTCGCGGGTTCGAATTCTATGGTTAAACTCTGCTTATTCTGAAAAAACTTCGGCGGAAAAAATATAAATATCAATCCCCGGCTTTTTCCAATCCTCGCGCGCCAATCCGGCTTTGTGCTCGCACAATTCACCCATAAACATTTCCAAATCCCAATTGTTTTCTGTTGCCACTTGGGGCAAGAAAACGCCTGAATTAAATCCTTTTTGCACAAGTACCCCGTATTTGCCGATTTCAATTTCTTTAAACGGGTCTTTTATTTTTTTCAAAGGTGAAAGAACGGAAATTTCCATTTCAATTTCTTTCATTTCTTCCAATTTCACCGGAACAAACCTCGGATCCTCCAAAGCGGCGGCCAAAGCCATTTCCGAAACCACTTCATACAAAGGTTCTTTTTCCTCTATAATCCTACCAATACAGCCCCTTAATTGACCGTCTTTATTTAAGGTCACAAAAACTTCCTGCGGTTGTTGTAATCTTTCAGAAACGTCGTCAAACTGAGAAATTTTTTTGTTTTTCAGATAACTCTCAATGCTTTCCCGGGCGATTTTTAACAAAGTTTGTTTGTCTGCCTGCGTTAAAGACAAATTTTTTTCACCAAAACTTTGTTCAGTTTTACCAAAGGCAATAGCCGGATACCCCACGACTCTTGAATTGTCGCCGAAAATATCTCCGGAATTGGCGTATTTCAAAAGTTTGATTTGATCTAAATTCAAAGATTGAGCCAAAGACAATCCAATCTTGATTGCTTCTTCGCCGCAGGCGCAAGTGTCTAAACCGGGCAAATCCTGAGCCATGGATTCCCTGATTGACTTTCCAAACATTTCCACCTCGCCGGTCAAAATCGCCTGAATGGTTTTTTGATCAACTTCATTGGCTGTTTTATAAGAAGGATAATGGGAGAGGTCTGAACTGATAATGACCAGATCGTCGTCGGTCAAATGTTTATTTAAAGCCCTGACCAAAGCTTGACGACTTTCTTCATTTGATTGACCAACAATAACGGGAACGATTTTGAAATTCTTTAAGACCTTTTGCAAAAAAGGCAACATGATTTCCAAACAATGTTCCTGATAATGGGCTTGAGGACGATTAAAAATGCTTTTATTCTCTTTAATCAATTTCTCGGCCAAATCGGCGTCTATTTCCACTTTTCCCAAAGGCGTTTGCCAGATTCCCCGAGGGTAAACGGCATTGCCTTCAAACCAGTCGCTGTGGGAAGGGCCGATTATGACGACTGTTTTAAATTTTTTACCGATTAATTTTTTAAAGCCATAGGCGGCTACCGAGCCCGAAGCCTCATAACCGGCGTGGGGCAAAATGAGCATTCTTAATTCTCCTTGCACAGGAATGTCTTCTGTTCGGTTTAAAAAATAATCAATTTGCTCCGATAAAACATCTGGATTAGCCGGATAAAACGACCCTGCCACCACTGGTTGTCTGATTGATTCTTTACTTATTTTTTGTCGTCCCATATATTTAAAAATTAAAATTATTATCAATAGCAATAATACCAAAGAAACAATGAGCAATATTTTACTTGATTCTCTAATTTTCATTTGCCAAGTTTATCCTGACAAGAGTGCCGAACAGGACGTAGCCGATTAAATGGCCAAAAATAAATTGTCTTATCTTCTTCTCTTCAGTTAAAATAAAGGAAATAAAAAACCGGCACACGCCAGGTCAGGTAAAAAATTACCTTAGCTAAACCAAATAAAAAACCGTTAAAAATAAACATCTTTTAAAATAAATTATTCGATGAACCAGTTTAATCCGTATCCCTTGGCTAAATCAACAACCTCTTCGTATTCTTCAATGGTGATTTGCCGATCAAGCTCGGAAAAATCTTTGGCTCGCCAGCAGGGATTATACTGATTCATAATGTTTACAAAAGTGTCGGGGGAAATTTTTTCGGCTAAAAATTTTAAAACCTTGGCCGAACCGGCTATGTTATTGGGGAGAATAAGATGACGGACTAAAAGACCCTTTTTGGCTAAACCTTGAGCGTCAAATTCCAAATCCCCCGTTTGCCGATGCATTTCTTTAATGGCTTTCTTAGCTATTTGAAAATAATTTGATGCTTGAGAATATTTTTTTGCCAAGTCATCATCCGAATATTTACAATCCGGTAAATAAATATCAATGATTCCATCCAATAACTCCAGAGTTTCCACTGAATCATAAGCGTTCGTATTGTAAACAAAAGGAATGACCAATCCCTGTTTAATGGCTATTGGCAAAGCGGCTAAAATTTGCGGCCCTTGAGAGGTAGGATTGATTAAACTGATATTATG
>CAZCKV010000034.1:0-7405 GCA_964499385.1 uncultured Gammaproteobacteria bacterium
AACAATGATTTTTGAATAGCAAGCAGATAGTTAATTATTTTATTTCTAAAAAATGAGAATTGGGATTGATTGCCGGACAATTTTAAACCCGGAAAAAGGCGAAGGAGCCGGAGTCGGCCATTATACCTATCAATTAGTCAGACATTTGTTGAAAATTGACAAAAAAAACATTTATTTCTTGTTTTTTGACCGTTTGGTTCAGAAAAAAAGACTTACCAAATTCAGGCAAAAAAACGTTTTAATCAGATTTTTCCCCTTTAATCAGTATAAAAAATTAATCCCGGCCGATTATATGCATTTTTTAGTAAACGCCGTTATCTCCAGGGAAGAATTAGATGTTTTTCATTCGCCGAATTTAGTTATGCCCAGTATTTATAAGGGACCGAGCGTAGTGACAGTTCATGATTTGAGTTTTTATAAGTTTCCCGAAACAATACCGTTGCAGGAATCTAGAAGTTTAAAAAAAATTATTCCCAATATCCTCAAAGAAGCAGACAAGATAATTGCAGTTTCAAAAGCCACGGCAAAAGATTTAGAAGAAATTTTTAATCTGCCAAGAAAAAAAATAAAAGTCATTTATCATGGGCTTGACCAACGTTTCTTTAGGAAAAGAGGTCTGGCGGAAATAAAGAAGATAAAAAAGAAATATAAAATTAGCAATAATTATTTGCTTTTTTTAGGGACATTTGAACCAAGGAAAAATATCATCCGCTTAATTGAGGCTTACGAACGGTTTAGAAATGGATTGATTCATTCTTCAATAAGTCAAAAAAAAGATTTTTTTTCCAAATATCAATTAGTCTTGGCCGGAGCAGAAGGTAAAAATTCCAAGAAGATTAAAGAGAAAATTTTTAAGTCAAGATATAGGAAAGACATTATTCTTCCCGGTTATATCGCCGCTGACGATCTGGGACGTCTTTTTAGCGGCGCGGATTTGTTTGTTTTTTCTTCCCTTTATGAAGGTTTCGGTTTGCCCATCATTGAAGCCATGGCTAAGAGAGTGCCGGTGATTACCAGTAATGTTTCTTCCATGCCGGAAGTTTCTCAAGACGCGGCTTTGTTAATTGATCCATATGACGTCGCTCAAATAGCTCAGGCGATATACGATGTTTTAACCGATAAGAGATTAAACAAAAAGTTAAGAGACAGAGGATTGAAAAGAGCAAAAAATTTTAAATGGGAAAAATGTGCCAAAGAAACACTGTCTATTTATAAACAATTAAGCAAAGGTTAGAAATATTTAATTAATCAATTAATGTTATTTAAATGTCAGAAACAGAAAAGAAATTAAAAGTTTCAGAAACAAAAAAAGCAAATGGTAAAAAGGGGTTGGTTTTACTGATTCTTGGTATTATTATTTTGGTGGCGATTGTTGCTTTTTTGATTTTTACCATTTTTGTTTCTTCTAAAGTGGGTGATTGGTATGCGGTTTTTCTGGCGGACGGTCGCACTTATTTTGGTCATATCAGCAGACAGAACTCTCAAGTTCTTGTTTTGAAAGACGTTTATTATTTACGGGTTCAGCAAGATCCAACTGAAGAAGGCAAAGAACAGCCTCAACCTCAGATTTCCTTGGTTAATGTCAGTGATGAACTTTACGCTCCGGAAAACGAAATGCAGATTAACCGCCAACAGGTTTTATTTACCCAGAAATTAAGGACAGATTCCCAGGTAGTGGCGACAATTGAACAGCAAAAAGGACAATAGTTTTACGGTTAATTTTATTAACATGGAAGCGTCTCAGCCGAAAAAAAGGGGGCTAAGTTTTTTAGGCCCGGTCTTTATTTTTTTGATTTTAATTTTAGGGATTAGCTTGGTTAGTCTTTTTTATTTTAACCAAAAAGACGAAAATCAGAATCAGGGAGTTAAATTCTGGCTTTATCGCCACGCAGAGCAGGAAGTGGGAGAAGGAAACACATTTTTTGTTTTTATTAAAAATCAGGAAAAATATGACTTGGAAAAAGTGGAAGTGGTTTTAAAATTTCCTAAAGGTTTTGTTTTAAGCTCCAGTTCTCCCGGTTGCGACCAAATTTTGAGTCAGGGCTGTCTCTGGTCGTTAGACAGGATTGAAAAGGGTGAATTAAAGGAGATAGAAATCAAAGGACAACTTTTTGGTCAGGCTGATCAGGATCAAATTTTTGATGGTAATTTAAATTTTCGTTTGACGGGTTTTTCTTCTGAATTTCAGAAGAGTTTGTCGTCTTCGGTTATGTTAAAGCCGTCAATCTTTTTGACCTGGCAGATTCCCGAGGAGTCATCTTTTGGTCAAGAAATAAAATCGTCAATTTCTTTAGAGAACATTAGTCAGGAAATGATTTCCCAGGCAGAAGTGATTTTAAATTGGCCGGAAAATTTTATCCTTAAAAAAGCCAGTTCCATCGTTTCAAATAAAGACAACCTTGAAGAAACAGAGATAAAGAGTTCCCAAAGACAACTTGAATGGCGAATTAAAGATTTAAACGTTCAAGACCAGAAAGGCCTTGAATTTGAAGGTTTTTTAGAGGACCCTTCCGTTAAAGAATTAGTTTTCAATTTAGAGGCGGGAGTTTTTCATGAAGATAACTTTTTTTCGCAAATAAAAAAAGAAAAAAAAATCTTTTTTGAAAAATTTGATTTTAACGCGGTTCTGGAAGTAAATGATTTAATAAAAGCAACTCAAATAAGCGGCTGGGGGGATATGGTGCCCGTTAGTTTGACTTATCAAAATCAAACTCAGCAGAGTATTGAAGATTTTAGTTTAAAGCTAAAATTAACCGGCAATCTATATATAGATTTTTCCCGACTCTATCAGGCTCGCTGGCACTATTATCAAGGTTCTGACGCCCAAACTTCCTCAAGTTTTGTTTCAGGAAGAATTTTTTCTAATATTATTCCCGACTCATTAGCTTCTTTTTCAGAAAAAATGGAGGAGGGATGGAATTCCGATTTAATATCTGTTTTTGAAGAGATAAAGCCGGGAACGGAAGGAATGATAGTATTTGATTTGCCAATAAAAACAATTTTAGAAGCGGTTAAAAATAATTATTCACAAGCGGAAATCAAATTACAAATTATTGCCCAGGGAAAACTGGCTGATAAAGAAACGGTTTGGGAGATCCCGGGGAATGAAATTAATTTATTAATAAAAACAGACGTGACTTTAGACGCGTCTGCCCGGTATTATGACGATGAACACGTGACTCTGGGGAGCGGACCTCTTCCTCCTCAAATCGGCGAAGAAACCCGTTTCTGGATATTTTGGCAGCTTAAAAATACCACAAGTCCTTTGAAAGATATTTCTATAAAAACAAGATTACCAGCCGGAGTTAATTGGACGGGAAAAACAAAAACAACTCATGGATTGGTTCTTTACAGCGAAAACGACAAAGAGGTCAGTTGGAATGTCTCTGAATTGGATATTTATCAGGGAGGACCATATTCTTTAGTTGAAGCGGGTTTTGAGGTTAAAGTAATTCCTGATTTAACGCAATTAAATCAAATCATATCTTTGACCGAAAATATTGTTTTAAAAGCCCAGGACAGATTTACCAATGAATCCGTTTCTTATCAGGCCAGATTTTTAGATACGGATTTAAAAGGCGATTTCTGGGGCCAAAATAAAGGGAAGGTAACAGAGGTTAATAAGGAAACCTTGAAATTACTTCAGGACTCACAAATGTAAAAATTAACATTTTTCCATTTGCCTCGTCCTTTGTAATTATAATGAGGAATAGAGATGTCAAAGACACGACACTTATCGGGCATTGTTTTAAATAAAGAAAATCGGCGGGAAGACAGCCAAATAATTTATTTTTTAAGTCGGGAAGCGGGGAAAGTAGAAGTCTTAATACGTGGAGCGCGAAAAATCAATTCCAAATTGGCTCCAATTATTGCGGAGCCGTTTGCTTTGTTAAAATTGGTGATTGCCTCAGGTAAAAACAATTTTCATCTGATTGGAGGAGAAGTCAAAGAATCTTTCAGGGGAATTTTCAGGGATGAAAAAAAGATTATTCAAACCAACGCTTTATTAAAAAAGATTAACAAATTGATTAAAAACCAACCGGATCAAAAAATTTTTTCTTTAATTCTGAAGTTTTTAAAAAAAATCAATCATTTACCTTCGGATAAAATTCGGGTAATCAATAACGCTTTTTTAATTAAATTTTTAGCTTTTTTGGGTTATCGCCCGGAAATAAATCGTTGCGTTATCTGTCAAGAATTAATTCAATTAAAAGAATTTTATTCCGTTAGAAACGATATTTCTAAGGGGGTGATTTTTAATTTAACCAGAGGTGGAATTGTTTGTCTAAAACACGATTTAAAAGAAGAAAACGCAGACGAAAAAATAAATATTAGCCGGGAAGCTTTAACCGTCTTGCAGAAACTACTTTATCAAGATTTTGATTCATCGATTAAACAAGATTTTATTCAAAAAGATTTGCAAACAGCCGAGAGGGTGATTAAAAATTTTTTTGATTGGCACTTGGAATAAGCAGAGCCTATTCCAACTTTAAACTATAAGAACCTGCTCGTTTCGGGCTTCGACTGAGTTCAGCCGAATGTCCTCGTAGAACCTTGAAATTCCGTCAGGGTTCACAAATGAAAATTTTTTTTCATTTAATTCACCCTTAGGAATTATAAACAAATGTTTCAGATATTAAAAAAATCTAAAATTTCTCAGGCTCGTTTAGGAAAACTAATCACTCCTCATGGTGTTATTGACACTCCTTTTTTTATGCCCGTTGCCACACGGGCGGCAGTCAAAAGTTTAACTACAGAAGAATTAAAAGAATTGGGCGTCCAGATAATCCTTTCCAATACTTATCATTTGTTTTTGAGACCGGGTATGGATGTTATTAAGAAAGCTGGCGGTCTGCATAAGTTTATGGGGTGGAAAAAACCTATTTTAACTGACAGCGGCGGTTATCAGATTTTTTCTTTAGCCAAGATGAGAAAAATGAATAATCAGGGAGTGGAATTTCAATCGGAGATTGACGGCCGGAAAATTTTATTGACTCCGGTAAAAGCGATTAAAATTCAAAGAGATTTAGACTCGGATATTATGATGGTCTTAGATGAATGCGTCGGCTGGCCCTGTACTAAAGAAGAAGCGCAAAAAGCAGTCCAGAGAACAACATTTTGGGCTGAAAGGTCTAAAATAGAATATGCCCGCCGAAATCAAAAATCAAAAATTAAAAGGCCTTTGCTCTTTGGCATTATTCAAGGTTCTGTTTATCCAGATTTGCGCTTTAAAAGCGTTAAAGAAATTACAAGGATTGGTTTTGACGGTTATGCCATTGGTGGACTGGCAGTTGGCGAGCCAATCCAAAAAGCTTATCAGATAATTAAAGTTATTGAACCAGAATTAGATAAAGATAAGCCGCGTTATTTAATGGGAGTGGGTAAGCCGGAACAAATTGTCCAAGCGGTTAAATTTGGTATAGATATGTTTGACTGCGTTATTCCCACAAGAAATGCGCGGCACGGGCTGTTGTATACAGATTTGAGATTTAAGATTTCAGATTTAAGACTGAATTATAAGGAAATACATATTACCAATGCTAAATATAGAAAGGATTTTAAACCTTTGAACAAAAATTGTTCTTGCTATACTTGCCAGAATTTTTCCCGGGCTTATCTAAGGCATCTCTTTATAACCAATGAACTATTAGGTCAGAGACTGGCTACCATTCATAATTTAGCTTTTTATCTGGATTTAATGAGACGAATTAGAAAATACATTAAGCAGGGAGGATTATAATTTTTAAATAAAGAATATATGGCTATTATTAAGAAAAAATGTTGGCCTGAATGGTTTGAAAAATTTTGTTCAGGTGAAAGGACGTTTGAACTTCGTTTAGCTGATTTTGCTTTAAAAAACGGGGATATATTGGTTTTTGAAGAATATGACCCTGAAATAAAGGAATATACAGGAAGAAAAGCGTCATTTAAGTGCGAAAAAGTGGAACATTCCGCCCAAGACCCTCTGCAGTTTTATAACGTCAAAGACGTGAGAAAGCGCGGTTTTTGGATTATCAGGCTGAAAAAGACAGAATAGAATGGTGGCAATTTTTTAATAAATTTGTTATAATTTCTAAGGACGAACCAAATGGAAAAATTTATTTTTACATTTGTAAGGCCTGACGAAATTTTAAACTTCGTTTATAATATTTTATATGACTCAAGATTTGATGGAAAAAATAGTCTCCTTGGCTAAGCGCCGCGGTTTTATTTTCCAGTCTTCGGAAATCTACGGCGGTTTGGCTTCTTGTTATGATTATGGTCCTTTAGGAGTTGAATTAAAGAATAACATTAAAAAAGCTTGGTGGAAAAAAATGGTTCAAGAAAGAGAAGATGTAGTTGGTTTGGACGCTTCAATTTTAATGAATCCCAGGGTCTGGGAGGCCTCGGGGCATTTGTCCGGTTTTGTTGATCCCTTGGTTGAATGCAAATCCTGCCACAAAAGATTTAAATTAGGTGATTTAAAAGGTGGCCAGGCAGGCAAAAAAGAGTGTCCGGAATGCCAAGGGGAATTGACTGAAACAAAAAAATTTAACCTCTTGTTCAAAACTTTTATGGGACCAACAGAAGACAAGTCGGCGGAAATTTATCTTAGGCCGGAAACGGCGCAGGGAATTTTTGTGAACTTTCACAATGTTTTACAGACCAGCAGGATGAAGATTCCTTTCGGCATTGCCCAAATTGGAAAGTCCTTTCGCAATGAAATTACTCCGGGTAATTTCATTTTCCGGACAAGGGAATTTGAACAAATGGAGTTGGAATTTTTTATTCATCCTAAAGAAGCTAAAAAATGGCATGAACATTGGCTGAAAGAAAGATTAAATTGGTATATAAGTTTGGGGATAAAAAAAGAGAATCTTAGATTAAGGGAACACAAAAAAGATGAATTGGCTCACTATGCTCAGGCCTGTTCAGATGTTGAATACAAATTTCCTTTTGGCTGGTCAGAATTGGAAGGCGTTGCCAACAGGGGCGATTTTGATTTAAAGCAGCATAGTAAATTTTCCGGCGAGGATTTGTCCGTGCGGGGCGAAAATGAAGAAAAATTTACTCCTTATGTAATTGAGCCTTCAGCCGGCGCTGACCGTCCTTTACTGGCTTTTCTAACAGACGCTTATGAAGAAATAAGCGGTGGAAGGACAACCACCACGGAATCGAAAAAAGAAAAAGAGGTTGTTTTACGTTTACATAAAGATTTAGCCCCAATTAAAGTTGCGGTTTTACCTTTATCCAAGAAAGATTCCCTGATAAAGCTGGCTCAGGATATAAATAAAGAACTAAAAAAGCGCTGGATGACCCAGTATGACGAAATCGGGTCAATTGGCCGGCGTTACCGCCGTCAGGATGAAATCGGCACCCTTTACTGCGTGACAGTCGATTTTGAGAGTTTGGAAGACAAAAAAAT
>CAZCKV010000035.1:0-7300 GCA_964499385.1 uncultured Gammaproteobacteria bacterium
GGAATTTTGACTAATGGCGCGACCAGGGGCAACGGCTTAATCGGGGAAGACGTCACCCAGAACGTCAAAACCATTGAAGCCATTCCCCTGCGATGCGAAAAACCGATTGACATTGTGGTCCGGGGAGAGATATTTATGGCTAAAAAAGATTTTCAAAAACTCAATCGGGAAAGGAAAAAAAAGGAATTGCCGCTTTATGCCAACCCCCGGAACGTCACTGCCGGATCGGTCCGCCAGCTTGATCCGCAGGTCACGGCCAGCCGTTACCTTGATTGTTATATCTTTGAAATCAATACGGACCTGGGCCAAAAGACCCACGGAGAAGTCCATCAGACGTTAAAGCAATTGGGATTTAAAACAGATCCCCAAACCAGGGCCTGTTCTGATTTGAAACAGGTGCAGGGATATTATTCTAATTGGCAGGAAAAAAGAAAAGGAATTCATTTTGATTACGACGGCATAGTAGTGGTTTTAAACGACATTGCTTTGCAGAAGACTTTGTCGTCCGTCGGCAAATCTCCCCGCTGGATGCGGGCTTATAAATTCCCCGCTGAACAGACCACCACCGTAATTGAAGACATTGTCGTCCAAATCGGAAGGACCGGAGTTTTGACCCCGGTGGCTGAATTAAAGCCGGTTCAATTGATGGGCACGACTGTTTCCCGGGCCACTTTGCACAATCAGGACGAAATTGACCGTTTGGACGCGCGCGTCAACGACACCATAATCATTGAAAAAGCCGGGGACGTAATTCCGGCGGTGATAAAAGTTTTAAAAAATTTAAGGACGGGAAAAGAAAAAAGATTTCAAATGCCTTTAACCTGCCCGATTTGCAGCGGTCCGGTAAAAAGGAAAAAGGGCGAAGTCGCTTATTATTGTTTGAACCGAAATTGTTTTGCCACTCAGCAAAGAAAAATCAGTTATTTCGTTTCTAAAAAAGGATTTGACATGGAAGGTTTGGGCGTGAAAATCGTCAAACAATTAATGGATCAGGGTTTGATTAAAGACGGGGCGGACATTTTTACTTTAACCCGGGGGGATTTGGGGCCCTTGGAAAGATTCGCCGAGAAATCAGCTGATAATTTAATTAAGGCCATTGAAAAGAGCAAGGAAATAGAATTGCCCCACTTTATCCAGGCCTTGGGCATTCGTCACATCGGAGAACAAACAGCCGTTGATTTGGCCGGGCATTTCACACGGTTTGAAAAATTGGCCCGGGCCAAAGAACAGGAACTTATGGCGCTGCCGGAAATCGGCCCGATTGCCAGTCAAAGCATTGTTGACTGGTTTAAGGATAAGAAAAATCAAAAGTTTTTGGAAAAGATAAAAAAATCCGGAGTCAGAATAAAAGATTACCGCTTGCCGGAAACAAAACAAATACTAAAAGGAAAAAGTTTTATTTTAACCGGAGTTTTAAAATCAATGTCGCGGGAAAAGGCGCATAAAAAAATTCAAGTTCTCGGCGGCAAGGTTTTAAATGCGGTCAGCCCGAAAACAAGTTTTGTCGTTTGCGGAGAAAACCCCGGGTCAAAATACGATAAAGCGAAAGATTTGGGAATTGAAATAATCAACGAGCGGGAATTTCTAAATATGTTAAAGTGAAAATATGATCAGCAAAGAACAAGTGGAACACATTGCCAAATTGGTCCGCTTAAGATTGACCGAAGCGGAAATTGGAAAATACCAAAAACAGCTTGGTGAAATTTTGGATTATGTAGGCCTTTTGAAAAAAATAGGGGTTAAAAATGTCGCCCCGTTTTCCAACGCGAATTTACAGAACGTCTTTCGTCCTGACCAGGCAAAACAGAAAAACATTGAACAGGTTGAAAATCTCATAAAGCAGTCGCCGAAACAGGAAAAGGGCTTAATAAAAACCAAGGGCATATTTTATGAGCCTTAATAATTTGACAATTATTCAAGCTCATCAGGGTTTGAAGAAAAAAGAATTTTCTTCCCAAGAACTGACCAAGGCCTGTCTCAAGGAAATAAAAGACAAAGACAAGAAAATCAACGCTTTTATTACAGTTTTGGAGAAACAAGCTTTGGCCCAAGCCAGGGAAGTTGACAAAAGAATCAGGGTTCAGGGTCTGGACAATCATCTCAGGGGAATTCCTTTGGCCATTAAGGACAATATTTTGATTCAGGACGTTCCTTGCACTGCCGGGTCAAAGATTTTAAAAAATTACAAAGCCGGTTATGACGCGACAGTGATTAAAAAATTAAAGCAGGCCGGAAATATTTTTTTAGGCAAAACCAACTTAGATGAATTTGCCATGGGAAACTCAACCGAGATGTCGGAATTTGGGCCAACTAAAAATCCTAATAATTTAGAATATGTAGCTGGCGGTTCATCCGGTGGATCCGCTGCGGCTGTGGCAGACGGTATGTGCTTGGCCGGTTTGGGCTCTGACACCGGAGGTTCAATCCGCCAGCCAGCAAGTTTTTGCGGGGTGGTGGGACTGAAGCCGACTTATGGCCGGGTTTCCCGCTATGGTTTGATGGCCATGGCTTCTTCTTTGGACCAAATCGGTCCTTTGGCCCGCTCGGTTGACGACGCCGCGGTTTTATTGAGAGCGATTGAAGGCAAAGACGATTTGGATTCAACAAGCGTTGAACCGAACCATTCCATAGAAATTCCTTCGTTAAAAGACTTGAGAAATTTCAAAATAGGTTTGCCCAAAGAATATTTTGTCAAAGGGCTTGATCCGGAAATAAAAAACGTTATTAATCAATTAATTGAAAATTTAGAAGAGCGCGGAGCTGATTTTATTGAAGTCAGCCTGCCTCACGCTTCAGCGGCTCTGGCCTGTTATTATATTATCATGCCGGCCGAGGTTTCGGCCAATTTAGCCCGTTATGACGGCATTAAATACGGTTTTTCTCTGGACAAAGAGAGTAAAAATTTGTTGGACGTTTATTTGAATTCCCGGACCAGCGGTTTCGGCGAAGAAGCCAAAAGGAGAATTATTCTCGGCGCTTATGTTTTGTCAGCCGGTTATTATCAGGATTATTATTTACAGGCCCAAAAAGTAAGGACCTTGGTCAAACAGGATTTTGAAAAAGTTTTTCAGGAGATTGACTGCTTGCTGACTCCGGTCAGCCCGGTTTTGCCCTGGAAACTGGGAGAGAAGATAAACGACCCATTAAGCATGTATTTGGCCGACGTTTACACGGTTTCAGTGAATCTGGCCGGTCTGCCCGCCATATCGTTGCCCGCGGGAAAAGTTGATGATTTGCCAATCGGATGTCAATTAATCGGCGATTATTTTCAAGAGAATAAAATTTTACAAATAGCCAAGGCGATTGAATGCCTTAATCCTTAAAAACGAAATTAATGAAATCAAAAATTAAACATCTTGGCATTATAGTGGACGGCAATCGGCGCTGGGCTAAGGCCCGGCGATTGCCGTCTTTTGAAGGCCACCGCGCCGGCTATAAAAAAGTCGGGGATATTTTGCATTGGTGCCGCGACGCGGGAATAAAAATTTTAACGGTTTACACTTTTTCTACTGAAAATTGGCAACGCTCCAAAAAAGAAGTTGATTTTTTAATGAAGCTTTTTTATCTCGCTTTTACCGAAGATATAAAGAAACTTCATAAAAATAATATTTGCGTGCGCGTTATTGGCCGCAAAAATGGTCTGTCGGAAAAAATTCAAAAAGCCATTAAAAAATCCGAAGAGCTGACCAAGAATAACACGGCCATTATTTTAAATCTGGCAATCAATTATGGCGGCCGCCCGGAACTGGTTGATGCTTTTAATAAAATTCTAAAAAATCCACCCAAAGAAATTACCGAGGATTTGATTTCCAAAAATGTTTACACGGCCGGTTTGCCCGACCCCGACTTAATTATCAGAACTTCCGGTGAAAAGCGTTTATCCGGATTTTTAATATGGCAGAGCCCATACTCGGAATTGTGCTTCATTAAACATTATTGGCCGGAATTTTCCAAAGAAGATTTTAATAAGGCATTAAACGATTTTGCTCATCGGCAAAGAAGATTTGGCAAGTAATCAAAGTCGTTGCCATGGCAAACTGCCTGTGAAAATTATATGATAATAAAAATTGAGAGGCTCGACCTCTCAATTTTTTTTAAAATGATCCAGTGATAATGTTAAAATTCCTATCGGCTTTTACTATAGAAGCCCGACTTCTATAGTTCTCTAGTTGTCCATATTCCTTATCTTATCACTACCCCGGAAAAGACCTTTTCCCCGCCTTCCCTGGCGGTGCCGGTGTCAAATTCAACGTAGTTATTGCTTAAAGATGATTCCGGGACATTAGCGACCATATTTTGAGCGTATTCTATTGATTTTAAATCACTTATTTTCTCTTTGATTTTTTCCTGGAATAATTCTTGGCTCAAGCCGACACCAGCTAAAGTCGCATCAGAAATTGAAATTGAAATATTAGAGTCTTTAAATTCTTTCTTTATAGCCGTATATTTTTTATAAACCGACAAGACATGGGCTAATAAGATGTCAGAAGATTTTGAACCATAAACTCTGTCCATGATAAAAGACATTTCCGCTTGGTTAGCGCCGTTCTTCAGCGGTACAAAAAACACGATTTCATCAGCCACGCTGCCTGTTTCTTTTTCTTTTTGGCTTATTAAGAAAAATTTATTATAATCGCCAAAAGCCAAATTGGTGTCATTGTTGATTTCTTTTCTTAGGCAACCGAGGCATTGGCGCATGTTTTCTATAATTAAATTTAAATCTTTAGTTAGTCGGCTGACTATCATCGCTTCGCCCCCTTCGGAATAAACTATTTTTTCAATTTCTGCCAATCTATTTTTCATCAATTCGTTTGTAACCAAGTGCGAACTCTTTTTCACTTTATCAAAATACTCTTTGGTTTTTTGGAATGTCAATTCGAGTTTTAACATTTTTTCCCTAATAGGGTCTAGATAGTTTTTAATATCCTCTTTTTCTTCCGTCTTTAATTTAGAATCATTTTTAACGATAAGCTCTTCTAAATATTCTAAATCTTTTGACAGGGCTAAAGCCCCGGATGACGGCCTGAAGTCTTCATTCAGATGATTAAAGATGGTAATGATTTTTTCTGACGGCTCTAAACTTTTTTGCAGTTCTTTAATATTATCATCAACCCTCTCTTCTTTTAGCTTGTTAATCATGCTAATTATCAGGCTAAAGGGCTGGATTTTATCTTGAACCTGCTTAACCGCCTCGCTTGTCCAAGAACTTACTGCAAAAATTTCGGCTAACTTTTTTTGCAAGTCTTTTTCTGATTCGCTTAAAATTATATTTTTATAAGTTTTAGACAATACTGTTCCGGTTAATTTGCCGTTTTCTGCCAATAATTTTACTAATTTTTTATCAGTCTCATTTTCGTAAATATCCGGATCAATCAGTTCTTGAATATTTCTTTTGATATTACCTAATTTAATATCAACGGTTTCAATGTTGCCAACCATGCTACCGGAAACTTCTTCTTGAAGAATTTGTTGAAATTTTTCCAGTTCATTCGCTTTAAGGCCGGCAATTTCCAAAGGCAGGCTATTATTTTTTTTCTTTTCTAAAATTGATTTAATTATGTCCGCTTTTTCTGGCGATAAATATTTCCCGGCTTCAATATCTTGGCCTTGGCGGAATTTTTCCCAATCGCCGTTTAATTCCAAGCCAAGATAAAAAGCGATCAGCGTTTCCCGCTCTTCACTGCGGTTATTGATATTACCGACATAACGGATGCAATTCTGAATAGATCGCAACTCGTCTTTTTTAAATTCAGCCGGAACTTTAATCAAGCCAAAACGTTTTTTAAATCCGCTCTGCATTACTCCCGTCAATCGATTTTTCTCTTCCTCAAAAATTAGACCCTTGTCTTCGGGGCGGAGCTTCAGATTGGTCGCTAAATCGGTTAAAGCTTGCCTGATGGGCACTAAGTCTCTAGGATTATAGCTTATTTCTCCTTCTTGGCCGGTAATTTGTTGGATAGTGATTAATTCCACCTGGTAAAGCGGCAGGATGTCTTTTAACATGAGCTTAACATCTTTTCCGGACATCTGCTCAAATACCGGGGCAAAAGCCGCAAATAAACTGGGTGCGGCTTCTATGATATCTTTGGACAGGTTATAAAATTTTGACGAGTCATCTTGAGACCACTTATCTTTATCAAACCTGTCCTCGGCCCGAGCCAAGACTTCCTTGATTTCTTTTTTAGTCCTGTCGGCCGTTTTTGGATTACTAACAGAATTATCCACTTTAGCTATCAGATCTCCCAGCGATTCAATATATTTTAATCTGCCGGCGCCGCCGGTATTTTCAATAGTTTTAGCTATTGTCGCCAATCTTAAAGGTAAGTTGGTGTTTTCACCGCTTAGAAATCCGTTCCATTCTTGGCGCATATTCTTTAAACACTCGTCCCGGTAGCCGCCAGAAAACAAATTCAAAATTTCCTGCTTGAGGTTCTGGGGAGCCTGGCTATAATTTTCTTCATTGATTTCTATATAAGCGGCCAGATTAGCGCCCCATTTTTCCTGGTCCAGCGGTATTCTTAATTCTTGGAATAATAAATCGGATTTTTTCAGGTTTTTTGTGACTCTCTGGTCTTTTTCGACATACTTTTCAAAAAAATTAATAATTAGATCATTATCTTCTCCGACCAGCTGGCCATTTAAAGCTAAAATTTTCAGGTAATCATATAAATTTTCTTTTTCATCAAAAATCTTCGTTGAATTTTCAAATTGGCGATGGATTAAATCATTATTTCGAGCAAAAACTTTTTGATAAACGGCCTGCAGGCGGTCCAAGATTGAATCAATATTTTCGCCGCCGTTAACGGTAATCTTAAAATCATCTTTCAGGGTCTTAATGATTTCCGGACTCAAGCCTTTATCGTCCGGGCTTTTCCTGATAGAGGAAAATAAAGTAAAAAATTTAGGAAGATTGTTCGGTTTGAACCTGTCTAAATATTCAACCAGCAACTTCCCGTCTGCCGCCTCGTTGGGATCGGCGATTTTTTTGTTCTCTTGTAAGAGCGGCACCAGATATTTTTCCCGCGCCTTAATATTTTCCGGATCGTCAGGAAGATCAGCTAAAGCTTCTGACCAAGGGAAGAGCTGCTGAAAAAAAACCTTCTCTTCCTGATTTAGATTTTTATAAAATAAAGAATATTTGGGTATCACCGGAGCAATATCCGCCAAATCAGTAATTTCTTGGTCTATTTCTCCATTATTTAATTGATTAAGGTAGCGCTCAAAGAAATCTTTTTGTGACATTGAACCAAAGATTTCTAGCATTTTTTCCAGTTTTTTTTCAACCTCTTCCTTTTTTTCC
>CAZCKV010000036.1:0-7258 GCA_964499385.1 uncultured Gammaproteobacteria bacterium
CAACAACCCGATGAAATGTTTCTTGTTTTTATCAACCAAGAAAAATATCCCCAGCCAGAGGATGACAATCATCAAAGCCGATCCCAAATCCGGCTGGCGGATAATCAGAAAAATAAAGGGAAAAATTAAGATAAAGCTGAAAATCAGATGTTTCACCCTCACTGGTTTCCTGGCCTCCTGCCAGAATTTGGCGAGAACGATAATGGCGGCCAATTTTGCCAGTTCAACCGGCTGAAAATTAAAAGAGCCAAAACTTAACCAACCTTTGACTCCCCTGAAATTCTGACCGAAAATCAGAACCCCAATAAGCAGCAAAAGAGTGAGAAAATAAATCAAATAAGCCGAAGAACGGACGAAACGAAAATCCGTTAGAGATACAATGAAAAAAAGAAACAATCCGACTAAAGCGAAAATCAATTGTTTCAAAAAAATATCGTCGCCCTCTCCTTTGACGCTTAGAGACAAACTGTATTGGACAACCAGACTGAAAATAATTAAAAGCGCCATTAAAACAAACAGGGTTGTGTCAAAACGTTTTAATTGGGAAAAACTGATCATCCCTCACCCTTTAGCGATGCATTTTAAATAAACAACACCGACTGATTAATTATTATTTGATCTACTTTTCCCTCATGTCCTAGCGATAAACTTGTTTAAAAATGCGAAGCATTATCGCTAAAGGGTGAGGGATTAATAAACGGGCATAAAAATTTTCGGATCAAAAGGATTGATTTCTACCATGACGGCAATGTGACTGTGCTGCGGTATGTTGGGCCACATCAATTCCATCTTTCTTTCCTCGTTGCTCCGCCATTGTTTTGTGGGCAAGGTGTTTATCCCCACAATGTTTGAACCTTGGTAAAGAATTATTGTAAAATCCACTTGCCAGAAACTATAGATTGACAGATTTTTAATTTTGAAAGAAATTTTCGGAATGGCAACCATTCTGTCTTCTGCTATGGCGTAATCCAAATTAATGTCTTTAACTGACAGCTTTGACAGAATTTCCGGCCTTTCTTTTTTAGAATTAACCCTTTGCCATCTGATTTTTGAAAAGACAAACTGAACTTCATTTAATTTTTTGTCTGTTTTTTGACCCAAAGCCGTGAGATTCTTTTTTTCGCCCGGCAGAATGAAACTCCTTTTTACTTCTGTTTGACCGTCATCCCATAAAAAATAATATTCAACCGCGGGAATCAGCCATTCTTCATTCGGGTTTTCAATTACAGCCACGAAATCATACTTGAATTTCTCTGTTTGGCTGAGTGCGCCTGAAAATAAAAAAACCGACTTGGCGACTATCAAATCCAGGGGTTTGAAATATTCATGAAACTTCAAATAGTCAATCTTATTTTTCGTCAGTTCCGCGAGCATCTCTTCGTGGACGTCCGTCAAAGAAAAATAATTGACGAACTTATAAGAAACCAGTCCCCAGAGAGCAAGATTGATTGCGACCAATAATCCCAAAAAAATCTTATAAATTTCCGTTTTGTGGCTTAGATACCATCCGGCAAACTTAAGTTGTTTTGTGGTCAATTCTTCCCCCATACGTAATTAGTATAACAAAGATTAAACTAAGAGTAAACCCCGGTTGCATAATATATGTATATTGTTATAATAAGGTCATAACAAAATCAAAAATCAAATATCAAAAATCAATCCTTCGACTCAACTCAGGATTGATGGTGAGCAAAGCCGAACCATCAAAATTATTCCGATTTTATCGAGAACCCTCGACAAAGTCGGGGCATATCAAAATCCAAAAATAACCTTTAAAAATGTAGATTTTGATAAGTATTTTAACAAACTTACCCTCTAATGGTAAGAAAGGGAGGGACACCTAAATTTTACATTTTTAATTTTAATTTTAGCGAAGCGCTTATGAATCCTCAAAACTTTTTTTACATCACCACTGGGTCAGCCATTATTGTCGTGGCTTTTGTTTTGGTTGTTTTGATTGTGGTCGGCATTATTATTGCCGTCAGAATCGCCAAAACATTCCGTAGTATTTCCCGAGCTTCGGAGGAATTCAGCGAAACGGTAAAAACTTTCCGGGAAAAAATAAAAATTGCCGCTCTAACAAACCTTTTTAGCAAAAGCCTGGAAGAAATTATCCTTTTCATTAAAGAAAAGAGAGAGAAGAAAGAAAAAAAAGAAGAATAATACAAAAAATAAAAATTTTATCCCTTATAATTCCTAAGGGTGAATCAAATGAAAAAAATTTATTTTTCCATTTGTGAACCCTGACGGAATTTCAAAGTTCCTGAACGTTATTTTTATTTTCTTTTTGTTTTTATTTATGTTTACTCATCTCCACGTTCATAGCCATTATTCCCTACTTGACGGCTTGTCAAAAATCGACGATCTGATTGCTGAAGCTAAAAAATATGGAATGAAATCCCTGGCGCTGACTGACCATGGAGTAATGTATGGCGTGATTGAATTTTATCAGAAAGCGAAAGAAGCGGGCATTAAACCGATTATCGGCGTTGAAGCGTACCTGGCCAGAAACGGACATCTGAATAAAAGGCCCAAGATAGATGAAAAACCTTACCACCTGATTCTTTTGGCCAAGGATGAACAAGGGTATAAAAATCTGATTAAGTTAACTACTTTAGCCCATTTAAAGGGTTTTTATTACAAACCAAGAATAGATTTTGAACTTTTAAAAAAATATTCTCTGGGATTAATCGGTTTAAGCGCCTGTCTGCAAGGAGAAATCCCCCAATTAATCATTAATAATCAAAAAGAAAAAGCGATTAAAAGGGCCCTGGAATACCAGGAGATTCTCGGACCGGAAAACTTTTATCTGGAGGTTCAAGACCATCCAAAAGACAAGAACCAGTCCTTGGTTAACAAGACTCTTTTTAATATTTCCAAAAAATACAATATTCCGACTGTGGCCACAAATGACGTCCATTACCTCAAAGAAGAAGATGCCAATATCCAGGACATTCTGCTTTGTTTGCAGACGAAAAGAAAAAAACAAGACCGGGATCGAATGTGCTATTTAGGATATAATCTTTCGCTGCGTTCCGGCGAAGAAATGAAAAAGGCCTTTAAAGAACACCCCGAGGTTATTATTAATACGCAAAAAATCGCTCAGGCCTGCAATTTGGACATTGAATTAAAAAAAATAAAGCTCCCCTATTTCCTCTTGCCGGAAGACAAAACAGCGGACCAATTCTTAAAAGAACTTTGCGAACAAAAAATTAACAATCGTTATTCAAAAAAAAACAAGCAAATCCTTGATCGCCTTGATTATGAATTATCCGTTATTAAAAAGACGGGTTTTGCTTCTTATTTTTTAATCGTCCAAGATTTTGTTAATTGGGCTAAAAACAACGGCATAGTTGTCGGACCTGGTCGGGGAAGCGCCGCTGGTTCAATCATTTCCTATATTTTAAATATCACCGACATCGATCCTTTAAAATATGAACTGCTTTTTGAAAGATTTCTGACTGATTCAAGGAATGAGCCTCCTGACATTGATTTGGATTTCACCGATACCCGGCGGGACGAAGTTATCCATTATGTGGAAGAAAAATACGGACGGGATCACGTGGCCCAAATTATCACTTTTGGAACGATGGCGGCCCGGGCCGCCATCAGAGACGTCGGCCGGGTTCTTGATTATCCTTATACCTTCTGCGATAAGCTGGCTAAAATGGTCCCTTTCGGCATGAGTCTGGAAAAAGCTCTGGAAACCTCTGAAGAGATGAAAGAAATGTATAAAACCAATAAAGACGCCAAGAATATTATTGAACCGGCAAAAAAACTGGAAGGCGTGGCCCGCCACGCTTCAAAACACGCCTGCGGAGTGGTAATTACCCCCGAAACCCTTAGCCAATACGTACCGACCCAATATGACGTTTCTGGAGGAGAAAAAACCATTATCACCCAGTATGGAATGCACTCCGTTGAAGACCTTGGTCTTTTAAAAATAGACTTTTTGGGATTGAAAAACTTAACCATTATTGAGAGAACTTTAAAACTGATAAAATATCGTTATAACAAAGAAATCAACATTGAAAAAATTCCTCTTGACGACGCAAAAACCTTTAAACTTTTGCAAAAAGCGGAAACCACCGGCGTATTCCAATTGGAGTCGGGAGGGATGCAGCGTTATTTAAAACAACTAAAACCGACTACTTTTGAAGATATTATCGCTATGGTCTCTCTTTATCGTCCCGGACCCATGGAGTTGATTCCCGATTATATTGCCGGAAAACACGGATTGAAAAAACCGCACTATATCTATCCTAAATTAAAACCGATATTGGACAAAACATTCGGCATTGCCATTTATCAGGAACAACTTTTACAAATCGCCAGGGACCTGGCTGGTTTTTCATTGTCGGAAGCCGATGTTCTGCGAAAAGCCGTGGGTAAAAAAATCCCCAAACTTTTACAACAACAAAAGGAAAAATTTATCAAGGGCTGTGTTAAAAACAAAATTTCCAGAGAAATAGCTGAGAGAGTCTTTGCTTTTATTGAACCCTTTGCCGGTTACGGCTTTAACAGGAGTCACGCTGCTTGTTATGCTACTATTGCTTATCAGACGGCTTATCTGAAAGCCAATTATCCCACCGAATTCATCGCCGCTTTGTTAATCGCTCATAAGGATGACACTGATCGAATTACCATTGAAGTTGAAGAGGCAAAAAAAATTGGCATTGAAATTCTGCCTCCGAACATTAATGAAAGTTACAAGAATTTTACGGTAATTGACAAAAAAAATATCAGGTTTGGTCTTTTAGCGATTAAAAATGTCGGCGAAGGAATTGTCAAGGCCATTATTGACGAACGTGAAGAAAACGGCGCTTTTCAAAATCTGGAAGACTTTCTTAGTCGGGTTGATTCCAAAGATTTGAATAAAAAATCTCTGGAGAGTTTGATTAAAAGCGGCGCTTTGGATCAATTCGGGGAACGCAATGAACTCCTGAACAATATTGAAACTTTATTGGAATTTGTGCGTAAAAAACAAAAGGACAATCATAACGGACAAACCACCCTTTTCGGCCTTTTATCTTGGGGAGGCGGCGTCAGTTTGAAATTAAAAAAATATCCGCCGGCGACCCATCAGCAAAAACTGCTTTGGGAAAAAGAATTCCTAGGTTTCTTTGTCTCCGAACATCCTTTGGAGGAATACCAGGAAATAATTAAAAAATACGTCACTCCTATTAATCAATTAAAAGCGTCTTATAAGCACAACGGTTCTTCAATTAAAGTCCTTGGTTTAATCACAAAAATCAAAAAAATTACCACCTCCAAAAATGAAAATATGTACTTTGTAAAAATTGACGATTCTTTCGGAGAAATAGAAGCCATCGTCTTTCCCAATATGCTCAAGTCAACGCTTAAAATTTGGCAGGAAAACAACATAGTTTACATTACCGGGCGGATTTCAGACAAAGACGGAGAACTGAAAATAGCCGCTGAAAACGTCAAAGAGGTGACAAAAGACAAACTTGACGAGTTATTGTTAAAACAAAAATAATTCGTTATAATAAAAATATTGTCAAAACAATCAATTATTATTAACATCAATCTATGCCTCAAATTTATATCTCTCCTCATAATAAAATCTGTTATCTGTTCCTGTCATTGACCATTCTGTTCTTTGTCAGCTTAAGTTTCGGAATTTTTGGCTCTTCTTACGGCGCCCAAATTATCATTACTCCGAAAATGGAAGAAGTTGACGTTGATTCCCTGGTTCAAATTCGTGAAAAGAATGAAGATTCGGTTGATAACGCCCTGGTCCTGATCGGCCAGATCTTTGAAACAATTCAGGAAGGACAAGAAAAAACTTACCCCCAATCCACGGTTTCGGTGCAGGATTACTCCGAAGGGGAAATTATCGTAAAAAACAATAATCAATCAGCGTTAAATTTTATCTCCAGTACTCGTTTTTCTTCCCCTGAAGGATTGATATTCAGAGCGATTAACCGAATCAATGTTCCCCCTAAAGGAGAAGCTTCCGTTTTAGTCAGGGCGGAAAAAATGGGGCCTGAATACGACATTGGGCCAACGCAATTTACCATTCCCAATTTAAAGGACTCTGAATTAAAAAATAACATCATTGCCGAAAGCAAAAAACCGATGAGCGGCGGCCTAAAGAAAACCGGTATTATTATGCAATCGGATATCGACAAGGCGAAAAAGGAACTCGGAGAAAAACTTTACCAAAAAGGCATTGCCGAAGTTGAAAAAAAACTTACTGAATCAAATCTGAAAATTGTCGTCCGGTCCGAAACCCTTAAAGAAGACGTTGACGCCAAAGCCAGCGAAGAAAAAACCGAATTTACGGTTTCGGAAAAACTGAAAATCGGGGCCGCGGCTTTCAAGGAAAAAGACCTTTTGGAAATAGCCATCAAGTCCTTAAAAAGCAAAATTCCTCAAGGTAAAGAATTAAGCGCTTATGAGCCAAACGGTCTTACCTATCGTTTGACAGAATATGATTTAAAAAATAAACAAGCGACTCTGGAACTCCGGTTTCGCGGTTATATGGTTATTAACGACCAATGTGATTCTTTGGAAAAAACCCGCTTCAGAGGTTTAACCCGGGAGGAAGTTGAAAATTATCTGAAAGACATCGAAGAAGTTAAGGGAGTTGAGATTAAATTTTGGCCGCCTTTAATTTTAAAAACAATGCCCCAGTCAACGGATAAAATTAAAATAAAGATTGTCAGAGAATAAAAACGTTATCTATAATCTCTATGGAAAAAACATCTTTGGAAACTCTTCGTCATTCCACCAGCCATTTAATGGCGGCGGCTGTTTTAGAATTATTTCCCAAAGCCAAGTTCGGAATCGGCCCGGTAATTGAAAACGGCTTTTATTACGATTTTGATTTGAATCAAACATTAACTCCTCAAGATTTAGTTAAAATTGAAAATAAAATGAGGCAACTGGCTAAAAGAAACCTGAAATTTGGAAAAAAAGAAATAACCATTAATCAGGCCATAGAATTGTTTAAAAAATTAAATCAACCATATAAAATTGATTTGTTGCAAGATATACAAAAACACGGGACAACGCAAGAATCATTAAAACATAAAAACATAAAAACATTAAAACAAGATAAAGTGACTATTTATGAATTGGGCAATTTTGTTGACCTTTGCCGCGGTCCCCATGTTGATTTTACCAGCCAACTTGGCGTTTTTAAATTGAATAAAATCGCCGGGGCTTACTGGCGGGGCGATGAAAAAAATAAAATGCTCCAAAGAATTTACGGCCTGGCTTTTACCCTTCA
>CAZCKV010000037.1:0-7245 GCA_964499385.1 uncultured Gammaproteobacteria bacterium
TTAAGGTAATTTAATTATAAAAACAATAAAATAATCTTTACAAAAAAAGGAGGAAATAAACAATGGAAAAGTACAAAAATCAGTTATGGCGGATTCCTTTAATAGTAGTTTCCGCGATTGTCGCTTTTGTGGCTTTGATTTACGTGGCGGGTGATATTATAGCTGGTCTCGTGAAGATTCTCATGGCTTGGCTCGGGGTTGAGCTCGCGGCTATTTTTATGGTTTGTCTTGTATTTACTTTCGTGGGAGGTCTTTTCTATATTCTCAAGATTCGATCTCAAGATTGATCTCGTGGTTGATTTCATGGATGGTCTCATAGTTGGACTCGGGGCTATTACAAAGATAATATTTTCCAAAAAAATCTGGAAAAGCATCTTTAAATGCCTATCGGGAAATTAAGAAAAATTAAAACTGTAATAAAGCTATTCTAAATTGAATAGCTTTTTATCTTTCTATTTATCTTTTTGTAAGGCGAAGGGTTTGACCTGGGCAGATTAATATCCGCTAAAAAGACAGCAGATTGTTCCGTTAAAAGGCCAGTTCTTCTCATGCGCTTTAAAAACCCCGGCTAGAGACAACAAAGCGTCATAACTTGTAAAGGACGGGTCAATTTCTTTGTTATAAATCTTCCTCGTTTTTTTCAGCAATTGGTCATTGATTATCCAGCCGGAGCCCAGGGATTCTTTTATCGCTTGAACAACCTCCTTTTTTCTCAGACCCACTTTGTCAACAATGCCTTGAGCTAATGATTTTTTGCTTAAAGAAAAGTCATGGTCAAAGTCCTTTGCCAGAGAATGAATTTTTTCCACTTGGACAATGTGGATTTCTATTTTCTTTTTTAATTTCTTAAAACCCTGATGAATTCCCAGGGCGGTGATTCCCGAAGAAGTGGGGACAAACACGGCTTTTAATCCGGGAATTTTAGACAGTTCACGTGCCAGAGAGTGATAAGCTCGGGGAGAGGTTTTTTCAACGGAACCGCGCAACAAAGCGGCTTTGTGTTTCTTACTGAACAGAAAAGCCTGTTGTTTCGGTCTGTCTGTTTTTCTGATGACGATATTTTTGGCGTTTCCAGCCGCTTTTTTTAAGCGTTGCCATTTGTCCAAAGGGATGTTTTTTGAAACAAAGATTGTTAAGTTGGATTTTCCTTTAACGTATCTGTTCAGATAATAAGCGGCGGCAATGGCGGCGTTTCCCGAAGAAGAGAGGACAAAGTCTTTTTTTCTTTTCATCAGAAATTCCATCAATCTGATTTTATGGGAGCCGGATTCATTAAGGTATTCATGTTTAATCCAGAATCCAATCACTCCAAATTTTTTGGCTAAAAGAGGATAGGATTTTTGAAGGGTGTTGTTCATTATTTATATTATTTCTATTTTCGCCCCCAGTTTATTCAAGCGGTCGCTTAAGTTTTCATAGCCCCGGTTGATTGAATAGACGTTTCTTAAAACAGACGCGCCTTTTGCTTTAAGCATGGCGATTAAAATAATCATCGCCGGTCTGAGAGCCGAGGGGCAAATTATCTCCGCCGCTCTTAATTCGGAAGGGCCCTGGACATAAACCCGATAAGGGTCGGCTAAAATGATTTTTGCCCCCAGTTTCGACAATTCCGTGTAGTAAATCGCCCGATGTTCGTAAACCCAGTCGTGGATCAAAGTTTGGCCCCGAGCTTGGGTGGCGATGGGAACGAAGAACGGCAGGTTGTCAATGTTTAACCCCGGAAAAGGCCGGGCGTATATTTTTTCACTTAAAGCTTTTAATTTTGAAGGGAACGTCTTGATGTCAACCAAGTCGGTAAAACCGTTTTTCGCCTTGTATTTTTTCATGATTTTATAATTAAACCCCATTTTTTCCAGCTTTAGAAGTTCCAATTCCAGAAATTCTATGGGACAGCGTTTGACAACGATGGAAGAGTTGGTGGTGGCGGCGATTGACAAAAAAGACATCGCTTCAATCGGGTCTTCGCTGACATAATATTCCACGGCCTTATTGATGTTCTTCTTGCCGTAAATATTTATGGTGGTGGTTCCGATTCCTTCTATTTTGACTCCGAGTTTTTTCAGGAAAAAACACAAATCCTGGACTTGGTAATTGGCCGAAGCCAATTTGATCGTGCTTTTTCCCTTTATTCTGGCGCAGGCCATCAGAATGTTTTCCGTGGCCGTGTCCCCGGATTCGTACAAGACAACGGAGGCCGGTTTCAGTTTTGAACTTGAAATTTGAAAACTCTTTCTAAGAACCTTGATTTTGACTCCTAATTTTTCCAGGGCGAATAAATGGGGACGGACGGTCCTGAGCCCAAGTTTGCATCCCCCGGGCTGGGGCAGGTCAAATTTTTTGACAAGATGGATCAGAGGACCCATGAGCATAATGGCGCTCCTGGTTTTTTTAGCCGACACTTTATTGATGCTTTTTATTCTTATTTTACTTGGCGGCAGAATTTTCAAGTCGTTCCTGTTAATCCACTCAACCCGGACGCCGATGCTTTTCAAAACTTCAATTAAACGGGCAACTTCCTCGATTCTCGGGGTTTGTTTTAAAACGGTCTGGCTTTTATTCAAAAGAGCTGCCATCATTAAGGCCACAGCGGAATTTTTTGAAGTATTAACCTTAATTACTCCCTGAAGTTTTCTACCTCCTTGAATTTTTAGGTTCATATTTGTATAATTAAGTTAGCTATTATCGGAGCCCGGCTCCAATAGACCACTAATTTTGACTTTTAACTTGAACTTTTGATTTTTGATGCTTCGGCTATGCTCAGCATCATCCTGAGCTTTGTCGAAGGATTGACTTTTAACTTTTGACTTTATTATTATAACATTTTTGATTTAAAAGTAAATTATGGTATCCTCAATTTTATCAGAGATAAAAAGAAATGTTTCCTTGGCGCCTTTTACCAGTTTTAAAATCGGGGGAAAGGCAAAATATTTTTATTCCCTCAAAAACAAAAGAATGCTACCCTTTTTAATTAAATGGGCAAGAAAGAAAAAACTCCCGGTTTTTATCTTGGGCAGCGGAAGCAATGTTTTAGTGAGCGACCAAGGTTATCCGGGACTGGCGATTTTAATGAGATTAAGCCGGATAAAAATGGAAAAAGGGCTGGTGGCGGCCGATTCCGGGGTTTTGTTGTCCCGGGTTTTGAATTTTTGCTTGAAAAATAATTTGTCAGGACTGGAATGGGCCGTCGGCATTCCCGGAACGATTGGCGGAGCAATGGTCAACAATGCCGGCGCTTTCGGAAAATCAATCGGCGATTTTGTTGCCAAAGCGGAAGTTCTGAAAATAGAAAAATTTATTGAGATGAATAAAAAAGAAATGGATTTTTCCTATCGTCAGAGCGTTTTTAAAAAGCCGGGAAACAAGTATCTTATTACCAGAGTTTGGCTCAAGGGATTTGGAAAAATGACATCGGAGAGCAAAAAATTAGTCGCTGATTATTTAAGAAAAAGGACAGAAAGTCAGCCTCAAAAACCAAGCGCCGGATGTGTTTTTAAAAACCCTCCGGGTTATTCAGCCGGATTTCTCATTGAAAAATGCGGATTAAAAGGTTATCAGATCGGCGGAGCGGAAATTAGCCAAAAACACGCCAATTTTATTATTAACCATAATCAGCAAGCAAAGGCCCGGGATGTCTTGGATTTAATCAATTTAATTAAAGAAAAAGTAAAGAAGAAATTTAACGTTGATTTGGTTGAAGAAATTCAACTTCTGTAGAATCTGTAGAATGAGTTGACAAAATAACTGAAATGTGGCATATTAATAACAGATAAAAGAAGTTTTTTACAATATTATTTAAATATAAATTTAAGGAGGAATGTAAAATGGACATTAACGTTAACGTTCTGGTAGATTTTCTATGCAAAAGCGTAGTGGAAAATAAACGACTTGCCTTAAGCATACTGAAGAATCCGAAGATTGCCCAACTGGCAGACAAAGATGGCAACACCGTGGTTCACTTAGCCGTCTTTAATCACAGATCAGTCGCTCTTGAAACTCTGAAGAATCCGGAGATTGCCCGACTGGCAGACAAAGATGGTTGCACTGTGGCTCACATCGCCGGTTTTAATTACGAAGCCGCTGCCATTGAAGTTCTGAAGAATCCGGAGATGTGGGACAAGGTCAAAGATAAATCAGGGAAAAGCGTTCTCCAAGCGGCGAAAGAAGAGATTTTAAGTTAACAAGCCATGGATTTTAAGAAGAGCGACATCATCGCTCTTCATTCTTTTCCAAAGGTTTTTTGAGGGTCAATCTCTAAATTTAGTCAAAATTACCTTTAGGGTTGACAAAAGGGCAAAAATATAATAAAGTAAAAACAATTAAATTGATCTTTACAATTAAATAATAAACTAAATATGGAGGAAATAAATCATGAAAAAATTATTTAAAATCTTGATGATTTTAATTATAATCATCATTACAGTTACTGTCGCCAAGGCGCAGACAACAACGATTTTCTTTGATGACTTTAATGGGTCAAAGATGAACAGTCTCTTGTGGCACATTCCTACTTGGGTATCGTCATCCGATGGGACTTATGTTGGCCGGACTCAGTTTCGTTGCAGCCAAAACGCTTCTCTGCCGTCAATTAACAACAGTCAAGCGGTAATTAACGTGGAATCTTATAATCCAACCGGATTTTCATTCTACGGGACCGATCTAATCAGTAATAAAGCTTTCACGCCTGGGAAAGGGCTTATTATTACGGTTCACGCTAAAATTAAAGCGCCTACAGCCGGTGGAATTGTCGGCGGTATCTATCTCTACGATCTTACCGGTGCCGGATCTATTCACGATGAAATAGACTTCGAGCTTATCACGAACAAACTCAATGAAGTGCAAACCAATATTTACAGCGACGAATCGCTGGGGGGTGGCCATCCAGACTTCGCGTCTATCGTAGATCCGATTACCGAGTATCATACCTATGTTATCGAATGGTTGCCGAATGAAGTGTCATGGATTGTCGATGAAAAAGTTATCCGAACAAATACCGATCGAGTACCAACTGGGCCGATGCATTTCAATCTAAATATGTGGGTACCGGGCATAGAATGGTCCGCGGCTTATAATGCCAGCTTGCAGCCGACTAATGTGGTAAGCTCAAACCAAATATTTTCAATGATCGTTGATTCAGTTAGGATTGATTCTTTAATAGATATGATACCCACTTCAATTATTGAAAAACAAGAAGCGGAAATTAATTTTTACCCAAACCCAGCTCATGGTTTAATTTATTTTACCGCTCTGGGTAAAATTAATGTTAGCATTTATAATGTTGCCGGGAATATGATCCTAAACAAAAAAGAAATAACTGGTGGCAGCTTATCAATTGCCGGTTTCCCTCCGGGACTTTACATAATCAGATATGAGCAGAATAATATCGTTGGTAATGCTAAAAAACTGATTATTTATTAAAAAATATTCAATAAATTCCGGAAAGAGAGCCCTGTTATTTCAGGGCTTTTTTAAATAAAAAAATTATTTCCGGATATATACAACTAGAAGGTACTAATTTTATTAGACATATTCTCACACAAAAAATGTGTTGGCTTCCCCTATTGGACGCATTTCGTATAATAAAAGTATAGCAATCAGGCTATACTTAGAACAGCCAAAAAGACGATTTGACTTCAAGACCACAAAAGGTAACTTTAATTCTGCAACAGTACATCTATTGACATTGGCTGAAAAGCATGCTATAGTAACAATATAAATAAATTAGCACATTAATAACTTAATATGGAGGGAAAAAAAATGAAAAAATCGATGATTTTGGAAGGAAAAAAAGTTGGCAATAAAGAAGAACTTTTATCTTTAGCCGAACAGAAACTTGACGAAATGCAAGCGGAAGTAGATAAGACAAAGAAAGGATTTTTTAATAAAGTATTCTTCACCAAGGGTGACATCGCTGCCGCCGAAAATGTTATCAGGAAAACCAGGGCAATGGTCGCAGGCGGCGTTCTTTCGGATTTATATTCCGTCCGAGAACGCGTTAAATTTGCCGGTAATGTTGATTTGACCGGTTTACCGGAAAGAAAAGGAAAGACGTATCGTTATCTCGGCGAATCGCTTCCAGGCCAGAGTAATAGTGCCAGTTTCGATAGCGGAGGAGCTTAACTTTATTTTTAAAAAAGATCCTCAGAATTTTTGCAGAAGATAAAAAAAGATTTAGCGACTCATTAACAGATGAAGCCGCTTTTTTTATCTAATTTATATCCATTGACATTGGCTGAAAAGTATGCTATACATAGTAATATAAATAAATTAGTTCTTTAACAATTTAAAATTTGGAGGAAAATAAAATGAAAAAAAGATCAAAAAAATGGATGTTTGGAGCGATTGGTTTTGGAATTCTTGCATTAACTTGTGTTCCTTTAAAATCCCAAGGCTTTAAACCATTAACGGTAAAAGCAGGTGTTGCATACAATATTGTTCAAACAGATGAACTCTCTAAAAACTGTTTAGGAATTGAAACATTATTGGAAAAGAAATTGAAAGAAAGACTATTTGCAGAGTGGGAGATTGGATTATATGCTGATACACGTACTACTAGTGCATTGGTTTATTCAAAAATGCAAACAAACATGGGTTTGGAATATAAACCAATTATGAAAAATGGTTGGGCAATGGGAGGAAAAGCTGCAATAGGTGTATCAAGTGAATTCTACAAAGAAATAGAGGAAATAACGCCCTCTAAGAGGGTATCTCTAAACAAATTAGTTGGATTAGATGCAGAAAAAGTATTCAAAAACGGAGCAGGAATAAACTTTGGAGTTTCAAGGGAAATTGACAGGAATATATGGAGAGTTGGAGTAAAAGCAATATTAAAACCAGAAAGTAAAAAACAGCACAATTATTCCAATAGAAAATCTTTTCCTTGGCCAGTGTTTTGAGATTATCTAAACATCAACTCTTAATTTTAAAAGTCGAGAAAAATATTTTTCCTCGACTTTTTTTTTTTTGGAAATTTAATGATTATATTTACTCATTGCTTTTTTTATTTCCCCGACTATTACCATTTCAATTGCTTTAATTGTTGTTTTAATAATATTTTTAATAATTTTTTTTTCTTTGCTGAAATTTTTAAGAACAAATTTTTCAGGGCTTTTGGGTTGGGTGGCGGGAGGGTGGCATCCAATTTTTGGTATTGAGGAGTGGTATTGAGGAGTTCGACTCCTCAATTTCTCTACGGAGTTGACAAAAACTCAACAAAATTTAGAATTAAATGATATGAAGCCAATTTGT
>CAZCKV010000038.1:0-7160 GCA_964499385.1 uncultured Gammaproteobacteria bacterium
CGATTTTATATATTGTTTTAATAAATTTTTGTCCGGTTAAATTAAATTTTATTTTCCCCAACTGATTATTTTTTTGAATTAAAATTCCGTTTAAATTTTTATTGAAGACAATTTCGGTTTCAGGGAGAATTTTTCCTTTAAGCATCGTTTCCCAGAGGTCATTTTTAATTTTCTTCAAAAGAAGGATTTCAATCTTGCCGCCGCTTGGTTTTTTTCCAATCAATCTGGCGGGAATAACCCTTGAGTCGTTGACTGCCAAAACATCGGCGGGTTTCAGATATTTTCCCAAGTTATAGAAATAGTCGTGAGTAATGGATTGATTTTTTCTGTTTAAAATCATCAGCCTCGAGTGATCTCGAGGCGCAATGGGTTTCTGGGCGATTAATTTTTTTGGCAGATAATAATCAAATTCTGACGATTTTATCATAGTTTTAAGTATTTCTTTATCGCTAAATTACTGCCGATCAGAGAGATGATTAAAGAGAAGGCGAGTAAACCGGCCCAGAAATAAAAAGCGTTTGTTTTTAAATGATTAAACAAGTTGAAATCTAATTCAAGAAATTGTTGAAGCCGGGACTGGGTTAAACAAGAAAGAGAGAGAATGATTCCCATGTTTAAAATCCAGGCGATTAAAGCGTATAAGCCGCCTTCAATTAAAAAGGGGCTGCGGATGGTCCAGGCAGAAGCGCCGACCAGCCTCATGATTTTGATTTCTTTCTGTCTTGAAAGAACTCCCAGTTTGATAGTGGTGAAAATCACCAAAATAGTAATCAGGGAAAACAGGCCGCTGATGGCCAGTCCCGCTTCAGTGATTTTCCGGCTAATGCCGTCAAAATTCTGTATTAATTTTTGGTAATCGTAGAAATTTTGTTCTTGGATAAGAGGTTTATAAGAAGGTTTTTCAATTACGGCGATTACTTTTTGATAAGCTGTCGGATCATGGAATTTTATAGTCAAAAGACCGCCAAAGGGATTTTCATTCAATTCTTCCAGGGATTTCAGAATCAAGGGGTCTGTTTGATGTCTTCCTTTAAAGGTTTCCAGAGATTGTTCCGGTGATAAATAATTTAATTCTTTCACTTCTTCTAAGTTTTCCAATTCGGAAATCAAAAGGGCCGTTTGGTTTTGGTCAATATTCTGTTTTAAATAAATACCCAGGTCCATTTTATCTTTTAAAGAAACAAGGATTTGCTGGCCAATGACATTGAAGTTATATAACAAACTCAAAAAAAACAGCATTAAAAGCATAATAATAATACTGGTTACGGTCAACCAGAAGTTTCTGAAAAAGTTTTGCAGGGCGATTTTGAAAAATTGCATAAGGTTTGCTTATTATCTCTCTAATTTATGTTTTTTTTTACAATCTTAATATTGATTTCTTTAAGTTGATGCTCTGAAACGTCGCCGGGAGCGTCCATTAACGGATCTCTGGCGTCGGCGGTCAAAGGAAAAGCAATGACTTCGCGAATGCTTTTTTCGCCTTGAAGTATCGCCAGCAGGCGGTCGAAACCCGGTGCGATCCCGCCGTGCGGCGGTACGCCATATTCAAAAGCTCTAAGCACATGGGCAAATTTTTCTTTGTCTTTTTTTGTAAAGCCGATTAAATCAAAAATTTTTTCTTGCAGTTTAGGGTCGTGGATTCTAATGCTTCCGCCGCCGACTTCGATGCCATTAAGCACTAAATCATGCTGATAAGAACGCACTTTGTCCGGGTGAGTGTTTAAAAGAGGAATGTCTTTTTCTTTTGGCGCCGTAAACATGTGGTGCGACGGAGCCCATTTGCCTTTGGCTCCATGAAAATGGTCTTGACTATCTTTGTCTTTTGCCTGTGGTGTAAATAAAGGAAAATTAAGTATCCAGGCGAACGCCAATTCGTCTGGATCGTCTTTATTTTTTCTTAGATCGGGTTTATCAGTGCCGTATTTATCCGTCACTTCCTGCCAATCCAATCTTGGCCATTTATCAAAGGTCATTTTTTTTTCCGGCCATAATTTTTTAATCATTTCGGCGAACATCTCTTCAATCAAATTTAAAATGTCTTCCTGTTTAATAAAAGACATTTCTATGTCAATTTGATAAAATTCTCCCGGGCTTCTGTCAGCCCGCGCGTCTTCATCGCGAAAACAGGGAGCGATCTGAAAATATCTTTCCATTCCCGCTACCATCAACATCTGTTTATATTGTTGCGGCGATTGCGGTAAAGCAAAGAATTTTCCTGGAAATTTACGCGAAGGTACTAAATAATCCCGCGCCCCTTCGGGAGTGGATTTAGAAAGAATCGGCGTATGAATTTCCACAAAATCTTTCTGATGGAGATAATTGCGGACAAACTGCATCATTTTAGAGCGCATTAACATGTTGTTTTTCATTCTTTCGCGGCGCAAATCCAGATAACGGTATTTCAAGCGCAATTCTTCGTTAATCTGATGTTTTTCATTACTGATTTCAAAAGGAGGCGTTTTGGATTGATTCAGAATATCTAATTTTTTTGCCAGGATTTCAACCGAGCCGGTTGGAAAATTTTCATTAACCTGCTTAGCCGGTCTTTGATTTACTATGCCTTCAATTTCAATTACGAATTCCGGCCGGAGTTGTTTTACTTTTTTTCTTGATTTTTCATCAAGTTCTTGGGGTGCGAAAACAACCTGCACCAAGCCGGAGCGGTCGCGCAGATAAATAAAAGTAATTTGCCCCAGATCCTTGCGGTCATTAACCCAGCCGCTTAAAAAGACCCTTTGGCCGACTTTATCAAGAGTTTCTAAGTTGGATATTCGTTTCATATTTTTGATGATTTTTTAAAATATATTTAAGGGTTCAATCTGTTAATTAACCTGGGGAAAGGAATGGTTTCCCTGATATGGTCTAAGCCGCAAATCCAGGCCACTGTTCTTTCCAGGCCGATACCAAACCCGGAATGGGGCACGGAGCCATAGCGTCTCAAATCCAAATACCATTCCAGGGGTTTTTTCGGCAGTTTAAATTCTTTAATTTTTTGTTCCAATGTTTTTAAATCGTCAATTCTTTGCGAACCGCCGATGATTTCACCGTAACCCTCGGGGGCCAAACAGTCGTCATTTAAAACAAGTCCGGGGTTTCCAGGGTCGGGTTTCATGTAAAAAGCCTTGATTTTGTCCGGATATTTTTCAATAAAAACCGGTTTGTCAAACATTTTTGAAATAACAGTTTCTTCATCACCGCCAAAGTCATCTCCCCATTTGATTTTTACCCCTTTTTCTTTGAGTTTTTCAATAGTTTGTTCATAGGTAATTCTGGGAAACGGGGCTTTTATTTTTTTCAAAGGTTTTATATCCCTTTCTAATATTTCTAATTCTTTTTGACAATTTTTTAAAATATATTGAACAATGAAACATAGCAGTTTCTCTTGAATTTCCATATTCTCTTCGTGTTCAACAAAAGCCGCTTCAGCGTCCATCATCCAGAATTCGGTTAAATGCCTTCTGGTTTTTGATTTTTCCGCTCTGAAAGTCGGACCAAAGTCATAGACTCGGCCCAAAGAATAAATCAGAGCTTCAATGTAAAGTTGCCCTGTCTGGGACAAATAAGCTTTTTGTCCAAAATATTCTGTGTTAAACAAAGTGGAAGTCCCTTCACAGCTGGTCGGAGTTAGGATAGGGGAATCAGTTAAGATAAAATTTTCTTTCTTTAAAAAAGAACGCATAGCCCAGGAAATTTCATCCCTAATTTTAAGAATGGCTGATTGACGTTTTGAACGAATCCATAAATGACGATGGTCCATTAAAAAGTCGGTGCCATGTGATTTTTTGCCGAGAGGATATTCTTGGGAGAGATGGATTATTCTTAATTCTTCAATCTGCATCTCATAACCGCAGGGAGAACGTTTTTCTTTATAAACTTTGCCAGTTATTTCCATACTGGTTTCCAATGTTATTTTTTGGCAATTTTCCCAGGATTTTTCACTAATGTCTTTTTTGGAAACCACTCCCTGGATTTCGCCTGTTCCGTCCCGAAACTGAAGAAAATAAATAGAGCCGGAAGAACGAAAATTAAAAATCCAGCCTTTCAGGGTTATTGTTTTATTAAGATGTTTTTTAATATTTTTTAAAAGGATATACATGTTGGTTAATTAGGTAATCAGGTTTCTAATTCCCAAGTACCAGTCTATTTTACCAGAAGTTGAATAATAATAAAAGCGATGTAAAAGAAGCAAAGAATGAAGCCCTCCTGCCAGGAAATTTTTTCTTTGGAACGGGCAAAAAGCGCGAAGATGAAATAGGCAATCACGAGAAAAATTGCGCTGCTGACAAAAAGATAAGTATTCTTGATAATAATGGGGGAGATAAGGGCAACTACGCCCAAAACGGCGGTTGAATTAACTGTTAGAGAACCAAGGATATTTCCCAAAATCATGTCTTTGTGTTGTTCTTTGGCCGCCCTGATTCCGAAAGCCAGTTCTGGCAAAGTGGTGCCGATGGATACCAAAAAGAGACCGATTAAAAATAAAGGAATAGTCAATTCAGAGGCCAAATTACCGGAATATTTGACAATTATTTTGGCGCTGATTAAAAGCAGGGTAATGCCGATAACGAACATAATAAGATTTTTAATCAGGTCTTTGCGCCGAACATTGGCTAATTTTTTTGTAAAATCCTGGCTTTGGTAAAAGAGGATCAGGTTGTAAAGAATAAAAAGAATTAAAAGCGCGGCGCCGTCAATCCGGGAAAGTTGACCGTCTAAAGTTAAGAGAATGGGATATATTAAAAGAATCGAAGTATAGAGAATATTTCGTTGAATGGTTTTTGTTCCCGAACCAAGACCCCTGATCAAGATAATGGTTAATCCCAAAGTCAAGGTTAAATTAGCAATATTTGCGCCCAGAACATTTCCTAAAGAAAGAATTGGGGTTTTGGCGGCGGCGGCGGAAATACCGACGAAAAGTTCGGGAAAAGAAGTGGCTAAGCCGGCCAGAATAAAAGCAATAACAAATTCAGAAATGCGCAAATATTGGGCCAGATAAATCAGAGATTTAATCACCCAGTGAGTGCTTTTAACCAGAATTATTGAAGCGGAAATAATGACGATGATGTAAATAAAGACCATCATAAAAATTTATATTTCCTAGCGAGCCCACGCGAAAATTTATTTTCGTGATGGGCGAGCGACGGAAATTCAAGCGCCGTAACAGCGCTTATTTTTTAATTCGAGGATGGATAAAAATGATTTTACCCAGTTCAACCAAGATAATTTCAATTAAACCCAAGCTAAGTAAAAATAGCCAATCGTTCCAGTGAAGAGGGACGAGGTGGAGAATTTTCTGAAGAAAAGGAGCATAAACGGCAATTAAAAGCATTAACCAGCCAAAAACAACACTGATGTTTAAAAATATGTTGTCAAAAGGATTGTATTTCCAGATTGATTTTTTTAAATTTTTACAGGAAAAAACATAGAAAAGAGTGTCTATTCCCAAGCCGACAAAAATTATAGTTCTAATATGCATCAGACTGAAATCAATTCTATAAAGGTAAACAAAAAGGGCCAAAAGAATTAGATCACTGACAATACCGACAATAAAGATTAAAAATTTCATTTCCTTGTCTAAAATTTTAGTTCGGTGACCTCGCGGTTTTTCTCTCAAAACTTCTTTATTTTCTTTTTCGTAAGACAAGGCCATGGCCGGCAAAGTATCTTCAATAATATTTATCCAAAGAATTTGTCCGGCTAAAACGGGTAAAGGAAATCCCAAAAACAAACTGACGCCGATTAAAATAAATTCAGTAAAAGTGCCGCTAAAAAGAAAAAGAACCACTTTTTTAATATTATCAAAAATATTTCGCCCGGTTTTTATTATTTCAACGACGGTTTTGAAATTATCGTCCAGCAAAACTATATCAGACGTTTCTTTGGTTACTTCGGACCCTGAACCAAGGGCAACGCCGATGTCAGCTGATTTAATGGCTGGAGCGTCATTAACCCCGTCGCCGGTCATGGCCACTACTTCTCCTTGCTTTTGCAGAGCGTCAACAATTCTGATTTTATGTTTTGGTTCAACTCGGGCAAAGATATTAACTCTTTTGACTTCTTCAGATAATTCTTTGTCTGAAAGTTTGTCTAAGTCGGAACCTTGAAGAATTTTATCTCCAGGTTTGATTAAACCGATTTCCCGGCCAATGGTTTCGGCGGTTAATTTATGATCTCCAGTAACAATAATCGGCCTGATGCCGGCCATTTTGCATTCGGCAATAGTTTCTTTTGATTCAGTTCTTAAAGGGTCTTTGAGGGCAATTAAACCGATAAAATCCAATTTATTTAAATGTTCATCAGTTAAATCGGTTGTTTCTTTGGACAAAGTTTTTTGAGCAAAAGCCAGAACTCTTAGGCCCTTAATGGTTAATTCTTCAAGTTCTTTTTTTATTTTCTTTTTTTCTTCCTTGCTTATATCACATAGGGTTATCACTTTCTCAGGTGACCCTTTAACAAAGATTATGTTTTTGATTTTTGCCGTGCTTGCTGGCAGGCAGGACTCTTGATTTTTTCCGCCAGAGGCGAATCCGCCTCTGGCGGAAATTTTATGCAACGTGGCCATACACATTGTTTCTGATTCAAAGGGGATTTCATTGATTCTGGGATATTGTTTCAGGATTTCTTTTCTGTTTAAACCAGAATGAATTGCTCCTTGGACCAAGGCGACTTCTGTGGTGTCGCCGTTAATTTTCCAATCCTTCAAATCCTCTTCTTCGTTTTCTATGACTACGTTGCTGCAAAGCAGACCAATTTTCAACAAATCTTGAATTTCGGTTTTTCCATCCGCCTGCTGGCGAGGTAAGTAGGGAATAATTTGGGCAATAGCCATTTTTCCCTCGGTCAAGGTTCCGGTTTTATCTAAACAGATAACAGTAATTGAGCCCAAGGTTTCAGCGGCGATTAATTTTCTGGTCAAAGCTTTCTTTTTTAGAATTCTTTGCATGCCAATGGCCAGACAAACGGTGACGGCAATAACCAATCCTTCGGGGACTCCGGCTACGGCTACGGCCACAGAGATAAGAAGCGTTTCAAAAAACGGCCGGCCGATAATTAGACCGCTGATAAAAAGAATGATGCAGAGAATACCAATAATTGAACCAATGGTTCTGGCTAAACGGGCAATCTTTTTTTGAAGGGGTGTTTGTTTTTATTTTAAAATT
>CAZCKV010000039.1:0-7104 GCA_964499385.1 uncultured Gammaproteobacteria bacterium
TTAATGATTATAGTATATAATAAGGAAACGAGCAAGGCGTTTAAATAAAAACCGAGGGGCAGAAAATTGACAAACAAATAAATTTCCACTAAAACCAGACTGATAATCAGCAAATCCGTCTTTATAAGTTTAAATTCGCCGCCTTTAAGAAAAAAGGAATAATAAATCAGCCAATAAAATAAAACGAAAACCAGGGGCAGGCTTAAGAAAAACGACCATTCCAAGGGATTCATGCCGAAAACGGCGCCGACGCCGGTCAAGGCCCAATAAACTATGATAAAACTCTGCCAAACGCTCATCTTTTCCAAAGCGTCCGGCTGGCAGACCCGGGGCTGATTGAACAATTTAAAAAGATGGAAAAGAAAAAAACCCAGACCCAAAAGGAAAATCAGAACAAAAACGATTTGCCAAAAAACACTGCCCAAAAAAAGAAAAAAAACCAGAGCGCTTAAAACAAAAACAACGTTCTGGATTAAAAAAGCCCACCTGGTTCTTATCTTCCACTTGACCGCAAATAAGACCGACAATATGGTCAAAAAAAAGATGCAGCCGTAACCGACAACGACCTTGGCCGCGGCCGGGGATTGAAAAATAAAAAACAGGATTAAACAAATAATAACAGGTAAATAAAGGTATAACTTATTCATTTTAACATTTTAACATTAGAACATTAGTATCCTATAGAAGTCGGGCTTCTATAGTAAGGTATTCTGATCACCTGCTTGGATTTCAATCCATTCGCCGTTTTCGTCTTTTTTGTAAATCTTGACTTCAACGACTTTTTCTTCGTCCGAATACACGAAATCAACCGCTATTTTCCCACCGACTCTTTTGGTATGCAGGACTTTTCTGTCAATCACCCGCGGCCGAGAAATCTTTTCCAATTTTATCTGTCCCAAGGGACTCTTAAACTCCACAATTTCTTTTTGCCCAATTATTTTTTCCCCGGTTGAAGTTTCGGCCACTTCAAAATCTTCGGCATATTCTTTATCAATGCCAAATTTTTCCTCAGCCATAAATATTAAATTTTCCCATTTATTCGGATTCATAAAAAATCATCATATGCTCTTTTCTGCAACAAAATTTTTACGCCTTTGGCTCAAGAAATTTTGGCAGAAAAGGCACATCCGCAGTAATTCTGGTGATAAAAACTGTATTTTTTGCTTAATTCATTGCTTTTTTTAAACCCGTCTTTCTTTTTAAAATCTGCGGCAAAAAATTTTAAATTATACTTTTGAGCCAACTCTCCCCCTATCCTGTTAATTGTTTCCGCTTTTTTTTGCGGACCCGTGGTCAGGGTCGCGGCAAAATAATCAAAAGATTTCTTATGCGCCATCCAAGCGGTTTTTTCCAGGCGCATTTGAAAACAAATCCCGCATCTTTTTCCCCCTTCCGGCTCTTTTTCAAAACCCCTGGTTAAAGCAAACCATTTTTCTGATTCATAACCAGCCTTAATGAGCCTTACCTTATATATGCGTTTCAATTTCTTAACCTGTTTTAAACGTTTTCTGTATTCCTTTTTGGGGTGAATGTTCGGATTATACCAGAATAAAGTAATATCAAATTTGTCTTTTAATAATTCAATCGGCGCAATGGCACAGGTAGCGCAGCAGGTATGGAGAAGCAATTTCATTTTAATATGGATTATAACAGATTGACCAATAAACTGAACCCAGCGGCGGCGAAAAACGCTGTTTTAAGCCCGAAAAAACCGATCAAAACAATCAACAGACAACCCATAAAAAAAGCGCCGAAACTAACGCTTATCTCTCTTAAAACCGTGTATTCGTCCACGTATGTCCCGTTGCTGGAAATCTGCTCATAAGTCAAAGCGTCAAAAGGAGTGCGCAAAATAACGGCCATAAAACTGTGAAAAGTGCCGATGATAAAAATCTGTAAAGCCGTTTCCACAAATGACTTGGCCAGCCACCCCAAAGCGTAAAGGGACGAGCCCAGTTTCATTAACTTTCTTTTGGAAAACACGTCGGTATATTTTCCAATTAACATCTGGAAAATAATCGTGCCGATAATAATCAGGGCGGTGACGGCTCCGATGGTCAGATACTGCTTTTCTAAAATCTGGTAAATAAAAAGAGGCCAGATAACCACGCCGACCAAACTTTGAGCCCCGTCAGACAAATAAGCAACGCCGGAACGGAAGTTTTTCTTTTTAAACAATTCCCTAAATGTCTGGAAATAAGAATACTCAAACCGGGCCTCAACTTTTCTTAGTTTAAACAAAGGGAATATGGCCAAGGTCGTGATAACCGTCACCAAAACGAACAAGAAACTGAAACTAAACTGGCTTAATAATAATCCGGCCAACAGCGGAGCGCCCACGCTGACCAGATAGCCGAGAACCGCCAAGTAAGCCATTTGCCGACCGCGATATTTTCCATCGGTAAAATTGACAAAATCAACATGATAAGGAACCCAATAAAAAAACCTGAACGACAATATGAACAAATTTGCCAAAATCGCGAAAACCAGAGGATTGGTTTGGAAAAAACAAAGACTGAGATAAAAAGGAATCACGAAGAACCTGCCCAAAATCATTGACTTTTTTAAGCCGAGCTTGTTCATGGCCATCGCCCCGAAAGGCACCAGCAAAGCGTAGAGAAAATGGCCGGCGAGGTAAAAAACTATCACCCAATAAATTGAAAGATTAAACTGCTGAAATAAAAATATCGGCAAAAACAAACCGACCATTCCGCCAGCCAGAGAAACCAAGGTCTGATGAAGGCAAATGATTTTAAAATCCCGCGAAAGATTCAATTTGGAAGTTAATTGAAAAAAATTCATTGTTTTAGAATAACATATTTAAAAAATATTTTCAAGTCTTGCCAAAATTGCCAAAATAATTTATATTTTTTATTAGCGGGGTGTGGCCTAGTGGTAAGGCGCGTCGTTCGGGACGACGAGATCAGCGGTTCGAATCCGCTCACCCCGATTTTCCGCCAGAGGCGGACCCGCCTTTGGCGAGAAAAACGAAAATCAAAAAAAAGACGTTTTGTTTTTAAAACGTCCTTTTTTAAAACACATGATAAACGGCAAACGTTACTAACGCTACCCTGGCTGTAGTGGCGATCATCATTAATGAAAACGCCCCTTTAATTCTGGCAATCTTGGCGGCCACAATGGCTATGTCCTGCCCAAAGGGAATAAACGGGATAAACAAAATCAAAAAAATAATCAGCTTGTTATGTTCTATCAACCAAACCAGCATTCTTTTTTTCCCGTTCTTCAAGGATTCGTCGATTCTTCGCAACCAAGGCAAACCGCCCATCATTTCTCTTAAATACAGGTGGTTTTTCCCGAATCTCAAAGTTAACCAGTCAATTATGCCGACGAAAGTGAATATAAACAGCACCCTAAAATTCGTACAGCACGCCGTAATCAGAAAAGCCGCTATCGGTGATATTCCTAGACGATGGAATTGCATAATGGCAAATTCCGATTGTAGCACCAATAATATTCCGGCAAAAATTTGATCCCAAATCATTCATACCTCCTTTTTCTAATGTAAAAGATCGTTATTGAAAGCTGACTTTCAGCCGTCTCTTAATATATATAATTTTTTTTCTTTTGTCAACCCCCCCCCTAATCTGCGCTTTATAATTACCAAACAAATTCCGAGATAAAACTAACCTCACAAACTAAAGATTAGGTGGGGGCAATTATTTCTGGCAGCCGGGGCAATAGCTTGTTCCCCGTCCAGCCAGAACAATTCTTTTTATAGCGGCTTGACAACGAAAACATTTTTGATTTCCCCTTTGATAAACCTTTAATTCAAAAGTATATTTCCCCTGCTTTCCCCGGGCATCAACGTAATTGTCGTCCGCCGCCGTGGTTCCCCGGTCTTTGATAGCCGCTTTCAGAATCCTGATTAGACAATTATAAAGATTTTTTATTTCTTTTCCCGACAAAGTTTTGACCAACCTAACGGGCAAAATTTCAGCGCACCAACAAGCTTCCTGGGCGTAGATGTTTCCCACGCCGGCGATGAAAGTCTGGTCCATCAGCAACGGCTTTATTCTCTTATTTGGCTTTTTGCTTAACAATTCGGTGAATTTTTCACAATTAAAATCCTTATCCAGCGGCTCGGGTCCGTAATTCTCCTGAATAAAAAATTTTTCCAAATCATCAGTTTTTAATAATTTAACATAACCAAACCGGCGCAAATCATTATGCAATAAACAACTTTTGTCTGAAAAGTGATAAATAAGATGGGTAAACGTTTTAATGTTCTTGGGTTTTAATGTTTTAATGAACATTATTTGCCCGCTTATCTTCAAATGAATAACCAACGAATAACCATTATCCAGGTCAATAATCAGCAATTTTGCCCGTCGCCTCACTTCTTTTATCCTTGCTCCCCCGACTTTTTTCTTAAAAAAACCGGCTGAGACGTTTTTAATCATCTTGGCCAATTTAACGTCAATCTCCGTTATTTTCTTCCCCTTGAGTTTGTTCAACTGCGTTTTAATTGTTTCCACTTCCGGCAACTCGGGCATAGTCCCTCGCTTTGCTCGGTCAAATGCAAAATGCAAAATGACAGAGTAAAAATTTTAAATTATTGAGAAGTTCAACTCCTCAATTTCTCCTCAATTTTTTCAAGTTAATGGTGGGTCTGGAAGGAATCGAACCTTCAACCTCTTGAATGTGAATCAAGCGCTCTACCGTTGAGCCACAGACCCAAAATCGCTAAAACGCCGAGGCCAGCTTGTACATTGGTAAAATAATAGAGGCTACCATGCCGCCGACCACTACTCCCAGAAATATAATGATAATCGGTTCAAGCAGAGTCATTAGTTTGCTTAACATATTATCCACTTCCCGTGAATAAAAACTGGCGATTTTTTCCAGGATTTCATCAAGTTTCCCGGTTTCTTCGCCGATGGCCATCAAATGGGGCAGCATTCTGGGAACGTACGGGGAATCAAGAAAAGCGTTGCTTATTGAGCGCCCTTCTTCAACATCAATAATGGCGTCAAGAATTAATTTTTTAAAAACAGAATTCCCCACCACTTCCGAAACAATTTTCAGACCCGAAGTCAAAGGGATGCCGCCGATAATCAGAGTGGAAAGGCTGCGGGTAAACCGGACCAAGTAAATCTGCTTGAAAAGCATGCCGAATATCGGTATCTTTAAAAGCAAGCTGTCCCAGATCGTCCGCCCGCTTTTGCTTTTTAAAAAAATCCTGAAGACAAAAAAGAAAACGACGATTCCCAAAACAACCGCCCATGAATAAGTCCTGAGAATTTCGCTTGCTTTAATAAGAATGAGCGTGGGCAAGGGCAAAGAAACACCCGACTCGGTCAAAATTTTCGTCAACTGGGGAATGACAAAAAGCATCATTAAAACCATCACGCCGATGACCGCGGAAAGGACAAAAGCGGGATAAACCATTGCTCCCTTGATTTTGCTCATCAAGTCGTAATTTTTCTCCTGTTCATTGGCCAAATAATTCAAAACTTCGTCAAGCTTCCCCGCCGTTTCCCCGGCCCTGACCATATTGACGTAAAAATCATCAAAAATTTTGGGATATCTGCTTAAAGCGCTGGAAAACCTTGATCCGCCCCGGACATTTTCGGCAACGTTCTGAAGTACTTTCTTTAAAGACGGCTTGTTTGTCTGGCGGGCCAAAATTTCCAGGGCTTCAACCAAGGGCAGTCCTGCCAGAACCATAACTGACAACTGACGCGACAAAAAAACCATATCTTTCCTCGTCACCTTTTCCAAAAAAGAAATATTAAAAGAACGGCGCCAAAAAGGCAAAGCAACGCTCTCTTTCAAGGAGATTATGGCCATCTGTTGCCTGGCCAGCACTTCCTCGGCGGAGTTCTGGTTAATGGCTTCAATTATTCCCTTAATCGTCTGTCCTTTTAAATTTTTCGCCCTGTACTCAAAAAGCATAAGCGTTTCGCTAAATTTAAAATGCAAATCTCAAAATGCAAAATGACAATTCAAAATTCAAAATTATTTTGAAACCGGAAAAGCGGCTAAAAAAAATAGAAAATAGACAAATTGAGAGGCTCGGCCTCTCAAAGTACTAAAGCGCGGCATTTACCGCCTTAACAGATTTTTAAAAATTTCTTCGTTATTACAATATTTCAGCGCCTCTTCGGAAACAACCTTCCCTGAGGTGACTAAATCAGCCAAAGATTGGTCTAAAGCCACCGAAGTCTGGTCCTCTGTGGCTTGAAGAAATCCGGCTAATTGGTGAAAACGACCGCTGGCAATGATTGAACGGATCGCCGGTATGCCTGACAAAACCTCCAGGGCCCGGATGCGCCCGCCGCCGATTTTCGGCACTAAACGAGAAACGACGATTCCTCCCAGATTCTCGCTTAAAAAGTATCTGGCGCTCTCTTCTTTGTCAGTCGGATAAAAGTGAAGAATTCTTTTGATCGTTTTGATCGCCGACTCCGTATCCATAACGGCGAAAACCAATCCGCCGGCTTCGGCAATGGCAAAAATTTCATCCATTATTTCAGCGTTGTCTATCTGGGAAACCGCGACCACGTCGGCGTTTCTCTGGCGGATATAACGAAGCCCGGCACAAAAAGAAGACACGTCTTTTCCCACTTCCCTTTGTTCAACCACGCTCCTGACTCCCCGCAAAACCGATTTCATCGGCTTTTCCACGGTGGCGATGAACTTTGCCTGATTTTTGTTAATATGGTTCAATAAAGAGGTTAAAAGCGTTGAACGGCCGGAATCCCGGGGTCCGGTAATAAAAACTATGCCCCTTAAAAGGCCGGTGAATCTTGTCACCATTTCCGGCAAACCAAGTTTTTCCAAATCAATAATTTCCTGAGCCAACAGTTTGATGCGGCAGGCCAAAACGTCTTTCTGATAATAAACGTCAATCTGACATTCTTCCATTTTGCCGATATTTTTTATCACTTCAATCTGCCTTTGAAGGGCCAACACTTCCTGTTCACGTGGAGTAAGCGCGTCTTTAAACAAATCATTAATAAAGGAGGAAGAGATTATGCCTTCTCCTGTCAATTGTTTCACTTTTCCGTCAATCCTGATGAACGGCGGCTGGGCCGGCAACAGATAAATCTCCGAAGCTCTTTGTTCAGCCGCTCTTTGACA